>CAZISL010000188.1:0-4066 GCA_964541975.1 uncultured Chromatiaceae bacterium
CGGGCGAACATCGATTCGCCGAAGAACACGCCGCCGATACTGACGCCGTACAGCCCGCCGACGAGTTCACCGTCGCGCCAGGTCTCAATGGAATGTGCGTGCCCCGACCCATGCAGTATCGAGTAGGCCTGCAGCATGTCCTGCGTGATCCAGGTGCCGGGCTGGTCGCGGTCGGCCGCGCAGCCCGCGATCACGCCCGCGAAATCCTGGTTTACGGAGACTTCGAATGTATTGCGACGCAGGGTCCGCCGAAGACTGCGCGAGATTCGCATTTCCGGGGGGAACAGCACGGCACGCGGATTAGGCGACCACCACAGAATCGGTTGATCGTCCTGATACCACGGAAAGATGCCGCGCCGATATGCGGCGAGCAGGCGTTCCGGCGCCAGGTCACCGCCGACCGCCAGCAACCCGTCCGGTTCGCGCAGGGCGAGACGTGGATCGGGGAAACTGTCGGGAGGATCCGTCGGATCCAGCCAGTGAAGCTCGCCGGACATGGCCGTCAGGCCGAATCCTTGCGGTACGGCACATGCGCGTTCACCGCGTCGATATAATCGTCGATGTACTCGCGCTCCCGTCCGATGTAGTCATCAATCGCCGCATTGAATTGCGGATGCGACAGCCAGTGTGCCGAGCAGGTCTCGGTCGGCACGAAGCCACGCGCGATCTTGTGTTCGCCCTGGGTTCCCGGTTCGAAACGCGACATTCCGTTCTCGATGCAGTAGTCGATTCCCTGGTAATAGCACGTCTCGAAATGCAGGCTGTGATAGCGGCCGGAGCTGCCCCAGTAACGCCCGTAGAGCGTATCCTTGCCGCGAAAGCAGATCGCCGTCGCGATCGGCTCTCCATGATGCTCCGCGATCACGACGACGACGCTGTCCGGCATCGTTCGCGACACCTGCTCGAAAAAAGCGCGGTTCAGGTAGGGCGTCCGGCCGCGTCGCCAGAAGGTGCTCGCGTACAGGGGCATCAGCGCATCCCAGTCTGCTGCGCCGAGTTCATTGCCGCTGGCAATGCGGAACGCAATGCCGGCCTCGGCGATGCGCCGGCGTTCGCGCTTCAGTTTCTTGCGTTTGACGGACGTCAGCTCGCCGAGGAATTCGTCAAAATTGCCGTAGCCGCGATTGTGCCAGTGAAACTGACAGTCCTTGCGCATCAGCAATCCTTCGGTGGCCAATAGTTCGGCGTCGCGATCGTCGGGAAACAGGACATGCAGGGAGGACAACCCCTGCTGTTCGACAAGGCCGCGAGCCGATGCGAGCAGGGCCGACGCGATCTCGACGCGGTCGCACCCGTCCGCTATCAATAGTCGCTGTCCGGTGGTCGGCGTATAGGGGATTCCTGCGACGAGTTTCGGGTAGTAGCGGAGGCCTGCCTGCCGATAGGCATCCGCCCACGCGAAGTCGAATACGAATTCTCCCCAGGAGTTCGTCTTGCGATAGAGGGGCAGCGCACCGACGATCTCATCGTGCATGTCGCGCAGCAGAACGTGGCACGGGTTCCAGCCGGTGTCCGGCCCGACGCACCCGGACGCCTCAAGCGCCGCCAGGAATTCGTGGCGCAGGAAGGGTGACTCGGTCCCGGCCAGTGCGTTCCAGGCGATCGGGTCGATCGCGTTCAGGTCATCAACGATGTCGGCTTGCATAGCCCCAACAACTAAACGCGGTCGAGGATCCAAGTCAAGCGGATAGAAGCGCGTGGCGCCGGGGATTTATTCCTGCGAGTCGAGGAATTTCTCGGCGTCGAGCGCCGCCATGCAGCCGGCGCCGGCGGACGTGATGGCCTGTCGATAGACCGGGTCCGCGACGTCACCCGCGGCGAATACGCCCCGTACGCTGGTCGCGGTGGCCTGGTTTTGCCCATGCTGGTTAACCAGCAGGTAGCCGTCCTGCATCTCCATCTGACCCTTGAACATGCCGGTATTCGGGTCGTGACCGATCGCGATGAAGACGCCCGAGAGATCGACGTTCGAGGTCTCATCGGGATCCGTCGTGCTGCGCACGCGGATGCCGGTGACGCCGGTCGCGTCGCCCAGTACCTCGTCGAGGACGCTGTTCCACAGGATCTCGACGTTGCCGCCACTGCTTCGCGCCAGCAGCTGGTCCTGCATCATCTTCTCGGCGCGCAGGCTATCGCGCCTGTGTATCAACGTTACTTTCGAGGCGAGGTTGGCCAGGTACAAAGCTTCTTCGACGGCCGTGTTGCCGCCCCCGACGACCGCGACCTCCTGGTTGCGGTAGAAAAACCCGTCGCAGGTCGCGCAGGCGGACACGCCGCGTCCCTTGAACTGTTCTTCGCTGGGCAGCCCGAGATAACGAGCGGTCGCACCGGTCGCTATGATCAACGCATCGCAGGTGTATTCCTGCTGTTCGCCCTGCAGCCGAAAAGGTCGCGTTGACAGGTCGACCTCCTTGATGTGATCGGTGACGAGGTCGGTATCGAAGCGTTCGGCGTGTTGTCGGAGCTGCTCCATCAGCTGGGGACCCTGCAGACCGATCGCGCCGCCGGGCCAGTTGTCGACATCCGTCGTGGTCATCAGCTGGCCGCCGAGTTCGAGGCCGGTAATTAATACCGGGTTCAGGTTGGCGCGTGCAGCATAGACTGCGGCGGAATAACCCGCCGGACCGGAGCCGAGTATCAATAGTCGGCAGTGTTTGGGTTCTGGCATGGGAAACTTTACTATGGCTGACGTTGTCGGGTGTTGGGGTCGGCGTGCGAGTTTAGGGGATTCGCGTGCGGGTTGCACACGCAGCGCGGATTGCTGCTATTATTCCGGCCACTAACTACTTACGTTTGAAGTAGTTAAATGTTGTTGTTGTTGCAAGATCTTAAAATTATGCCTCGATCGTTCACAGGGCGACGGCGGTCTCGTGGCTAGAGCTGCGGGACTCCAGAGTCGCCAGCAATCGCCCGGCGCTGCAGCCGTGGCGTATTCCGTGCGTGAAGCTGCATTGTGGGTGCTGGCTGCGCTGGCAGTCATCATGCTCGTCGCGCTGTTGACGTTCGACACGCGGGATCCCGGATTCAGTCATACCGGGGACGGCGCGGCCGTGCGCAACCAGATCGGGGCCGCGGGCGCGTGGTTCAGCGACGTCGCGTTCACGCTGTTCGGCACGCCCGCCTATCTGTTCCCCGTAATGGTCATGCTGGGCGGCTGGTTCATTTATTCCGGCAAGGAGCAGGTGGCTCCGGTCGAGCGGAAGGTCCTGGCGACCCGTTTCGGCGGATTCCTGCTGTGTCTCGTTGCCAGCTGCGGCCTGGCGACGCTGCATTTTCATCAGCCACAGCTGCCGCAATCGGCCGGCGGCGCGCTCGGCGAGTCGATTCAATCGTCTTTCGGCACGGCTCTCGGCGACGTCGGCGCGACATTGTTGTTGCTGGCACTGTGGCTCGCCTCGGTATCGCTGTTCATCGGCGTATCGTGGCTCGCGGTCATGGATCGCATTGGCGCTTCCGTGCTGAACGGATTCGACCGCGGTCGCGAAATATTCCTCGAACTACGGGAACGCTACGAAGCCAAGAAGGCGCAGTCGCAGCGGCACGAAGTCGTCAAGCAGCATCGGATACAGGAAGAGAAAAAGCGGGCGCCCCGCATCGAACCGGTCCTGCCGGCCGTCGAGAAGGGCCGGCGCGCCGAGTGGGAAAAGCAGGTCACGATGTTCGACACGGTGCCGGTAGGCGAACTACCGCCGCTGTCGCTACTCGATGAGGCGCCGGATCAGGCGCCGAGCTATTCGGAAGAGGCGCTGAAAGCGATGTCGCGCCTCGTCGAGATGAAACTGCGGGACTTCGGGGTCGAGGTGCGGGTCGTGTCCGTGCATCCGGGGCCGGTCGTCACGCGCTTCGAGCTCGATCCTGCGGCCGGTGTGAAGGTCAGCCAGATCAGCAATCTCGCCAAGGACCTGGCGCGATCGTTATCTACGATCAGCGTGCGCGTCGTCGAGATCATTCCGGGCAAGTCAACCGTCGGGCTCGAGATTCCAAACGAGACCCGCGAACTGGTGACGCTCGGCGACATCCTGCGTTCGGCCACCTACGAAGATTTCAAGTCGCCGCTGACGCTCGG
>CAZISL010000189.1:0-7791 GCA_964541975.1 uncultured Chromatiaceae bacterium
GAAGATCGGATCTTCGCCGGCAATCGGATTGCCGTCGCCGTCGACCTTGGTCAGGCGCTGGATCGTGCCGACGCGGCGGTCAGTGAAAACCTCTTCCTTGTAGAGATCAGCTGAATCCATACTGATCTCGACTTCCAATTGATCGCTGGCCATGACGCAGGCGTCCTCGCTTCGTGATTGTCCGTATACGGGCGCAACAGTATAAGCTATTTGCCCATGCCCACCAGAGATGACAGCAGCTTCGATGGAAGCGGAACCGCCGGGCTGGGAGACGACGACGCGACGCTTGCGTATCTCGGGCTGCGGCCGGATGACATTCTGGACGCCGTCGACAGCGTCGGGTATCACGCCGATGGTCGACTCCTGGCTCTAAACAGTTATGAGAACCGCGTTTACCGCGTCGGCGTCGACGACGGCCGTCCCGTCGTCACCAAGTTCTATCGCCCCGGTCGCTGGAGCGACGATGCGATACGTGAAGAACATGAATTCGCTCTCGAACTGGCGAGCCATGATATTCCGGTCGTTCCACCCGTGTTGCACGAAGGCGCGAGCCTGCATTTTCATGGCCCGTTCCGATTCTCGATCGCCGAGTTCCGGGGAGGCCGCGCGCCCGAGCTGGACGACATGGACCTGCTGCGGCAGATCGGGCGGCTGGTGGCACGCATTCATCGCTGCGGCGAATCCCGGCCGTTCCTGCATCGGCCCACGGTCGACATCGAATCCTACGGCAGGCGATCCGTCAAATATCTGCTGGAGAATGCACTGATACCGGCAGATCTCGAACCAGCCTACACATCTGTGTGTGAACATCTGTTCGACGGAATACAAGGTTGCTACGAGCGCGCGGGCGACACCCGACACCTGCGGCTGCATGCCGACTTTCATCCGAGCAACGTACTCGTCGACAGCGACGTCGTGCATATCGTCGACCTGGACGACACGCGCATGGGACCCGCTGTTCAGGACCTGTGGATGTTCTTATCCGGCGACCGGACCGAACAGACACCGCAACTCGAGGAACTACTCGAGGGCTATTCGGAGTTTCGGGATTTCGACGCGCGCGAGCTTAACCTGATCGAGGCGCTGCGAACCCTGCGCATCATGCACTATGCCGCCTGGCTCGCCAGACGCTGGCTCGATCCTGCCTTTCAACAGGCGTTCCCGTGGTTCGATTCGCACAGGTACTGGGATGACCATGTACTCGCGCTCCGCGAGCAGGCGGCGCTGATGGAAGAAGCGCCACTCGCGTGGAATGTATCGGGAAACCGCTGAAACGTGGCGCGGCGTGCTCTGAAGTTCCTGACCGCCGTTACCTACAGCGTCGCAGACCTGGTCACCACCGAGACCGCGTGGCGCGATCATCTCGGATTCTGCACCGTCGACCGCGGCACGATTCCGGATGAACTGAGCGAGGCCTGGGGCGCACCCGCTTCCGCGGGGCAGCCGTTCTGCCTGATGCGACCGGAGAGCGGCGCCCAGGTATTTCTGCGCTTCGTCGAGACCGGCGAACCGTACCCGTTCGGCCCACCGGGTCACTACGGATGGTGCGCGACAGAGTTTCTCGTTCGCGATCCCGATGCACTGGCAAGGCGACTCGAGCATTCTCCCTTCCGCCGCATCGCGGGACCCGGCGACCTGTTTCCACGGCCAAAGGCGCCGCGAGCCATGCAGATGATCGGCCCGGGCGAAGAGATCGTGTATTTCACCCGCATCCTGCCGGGCGGCAGCCAATATGGCATGAAAGGCGCGCAGTCCGACGTCGACCGTCCATTCATCGTCCCGGTCGGCGGCCCCTCGATGAAAGCCATGCAGGCGTTCTATTGCGACACACTTGGCCTAAGGCGATTGGAACCGATGGCGTTCATCAATCCGATAATCGCGCATACCTGCGGCGCGCCACCGAGTACGATTATTCCGACGGCGATCGCTCCGCTGCCGGGACGGCGCTTTCTGCTGGAGATGGATGAGTTGCCACCGACGGCTGAGCCGCGGCCGCGACGCGACGGTCAACTGCCGCCGGGCATGGCGATGGTCAGCTTTCTAACCGACGATCTGGACGCGGTCGAGGCCGAGTTTCGGTCACCGCCAGCGGCCCTGCAAAGGACTCCCTACGATGGCCGGCGCGTCGCCGTCATCACGGGGCCTGCCGGGGAATGGCTCGAGCTGATCGAAGATCCATCGGTCCATAAAGACGGCTAATCCCCTGTTACTTAGAGCAAAATACCGACGCGTCCCAAGGTGCGCAATGGTAGCTTTTTGACATAGTACCCTGTATAACGTTTTTCGAGTATTAATACCCGCCGCCTGTTTCCTTGAGTCGCACCTTGTCGCATCCCGGTACACCCAACTCCTTTGTATCCGTCGTGATCAGCAATCGGCTGACGAAACAGTTCGTTAATTCGCGCATTTACTAAATACTGGAGAGCGGGTATTGCGCGATTCGAGATTACCCGAGTAATCGGGGTTTGGAGAGTTTGAATGAAGAGGATCTATGTGGGTAACCTGCCCTGGAGTGCAGACGAGAACGGATTACGCGAGCTTTTCGCGGCAATCGGAGAAGTGCACTCGGCAGCAGTTATCACCGATCGAGAGACCGGCCGCTCCCGCGGATTCGGTTTTATCGAAATGGACAATGGCGATGCGGACAAAGCGATCTCGCAGTTGAACGGCCAGGATATGGACGGTCGTCCCCTGCGCGTCAATGAAGCTCGCGAGCGCACCGAACGTGGTGGCGGTGGCGGCGGCGGCGGCGGCCGCTGGTAGGTACCAATGGAGAGCCGCCTTCACCGGCGGCTCTCCATTCAAAAAAAAGCCCCGCCGAAGCGGGGCTCACCGCGACACAAGCGCGTCGCGACCGGGGGATCTGTCCTCTTAAACCGGGTCCACCTCGACGCGTACGCGAATCTGATCGCCGGGATCCGTATTCATCCGCGTTACATAGTCGCGGCCACGGAAGCGATAGGAGACGCGATAACCGTCGATGCGCTCCTCTTCGTGCGTGACCTGCTCGACCTCGCAACGTCGCTCCGTTGTGTAGCTGACCCGCGCCGGTCTACCGTAGTTTTGATGGTTGCGCACGCTGGCGTCACGCCCGATCGAGGCACCTAGCAGCGCACCCGCGACCGTCATCGCCTTATTGCCCCGACCACCGCCGAACTGATTGCCGACGACGCCGCCGATAATCCCGCCCAGGACCGTCGGTGCAAATTCACGGTCGCGACGACGACCACGCCTGCCGTTATCAGATACCGTCCGAACGCGCTCGTTCCAGCACACCTCGTGCGGCGTACTGATTTGCACGATGCGGGTGACGGGTTGTACATGCGTGACTCTGGCGTAGTCGTAGTAGCTATTGGAATCGTTGCGTCGATTGTCCGCGATGCCGGCCGCCGGGAATGACAGTATCGCCGCGCCCAACAGGCCAACAAACGTAATCGACCCGGTTCGTGCTGTTCGTTTGAGGTTTGCCATGTCCTTCTCCTTTCCAGGCGCCGGGAACGGTCTCCTCAGCGTCGGAGTCAGGATAGGCCGGATGGACTGAACGGTTGCTGAATGGAATCGGCATCCCTCGCCGCTGCATTCAGCAACCGTTCAGAAAACGTGTCTCGGCAGAGACACTACTCGTTCATGAGCGGCACATACGACTACTGCCAGGTCGACTTCTTCTTCGCCTCGCCGAAAGGATGACCGGTCATGCGATCGGGATGTTCACGTTCGAGGCGCTCGCGAAACGCGTCAGGCAGGTCGTCGAGCGTGTCGATTTTCGCGCCCGACGCATGCCAGATCACATGCCCCTGCTCATCACCCATGTCCATCCATCGAGGCCAGTTCTCGAACACGGTTGCGGAGAATGCCGTGGACAGATTCATAACTTCCGGATCATTGAATTCATCGAGCGGCGCGAACATGGTCTGGCGCTGTTTGCGCGGCTGCGGCAAGCCCGGAGGATAAGCCGTCTCCGCATGCATCCAGATCAGGTTGCGCACGGAGCTCCATTGCAGCAGCAGTGGTTTCTCGGGCATTTTGTCAATGAACCTGGTGGGTCGTACGCCGTTCTCCGAATAGTTGAAACCGGACCCTGCGCCACCGCCCTGCACCGAAGCCGTGACCTTGTTGGTCGCGCCCGTATAAGGATTCTCGAACGTATCGAGCATCTCACCCGTGTCAACGTCATAGAAAAAAGTCACGGTGTGGCCGGTCAGTTCGTACGCATCGTTCTCGACCGGACGAACCCAATAAACCTCCCACCCCTCGAATCGGACCAGCGGCAGCGGCGCTTCCTCGCCGACGATTCCGAAGATCGTGCCGTCGAACCACCACGGAACATCTTCTTCCGTGAGGCTGGCCGTCATCCGCAACATGCCCTCCAGGTTCGCGCGCGGCTGGCTCAGGTCGGGCACGACGCGGCGCTTTCCGGCATTGCTGCCCTCCTTCGCACAGGCGCTGCTGAGAAAAGTCGTCGCGGGTAATGCCGCCATCCCGGCCGCGGCCACGAACATACGTCGAGAAAAATGTTGCGTCATCTAATGGATTCCTGTTGGCTTCCGGTTGGTCCCTTCATGCGGCATTCGATTGCTGCTGCTCTCGAGACCGATAGCCATTCTCGGTCTCGAACATATAGTCACGCGTGAGCTGCGCTGCGTCCCGATTGCGCGCAAACTGCAGGTGGAAAACCATCTGCGCACCCGTGCGGAACATCGTCTCCGCGCTGATCAGGTAGAACTCCCACATACGGCAAAAGCGTTCGTCATAGAGTTCGGCCACGCGCTCACGATTCGCCTGGAAACGCCGATTCCATTCGACCAGCGTGTCGGCATAGTGCACGCGCAGCACCTCCACGTCGCTGATCCACAGATGCTGCCGCTCGGTCGCCGCGAATACCTCGGACAAGGCGGGGGAATAGGCGCCCGGGAAAATATACTTGCGCATCCACGGGCTTGCCGTCGACGGCGGGCTCATGTGCCCAATACTATGCAACAGACCAACCCCGTCTTCGGTCAGCAATTCGAACGCTTTGCCGAAAAACTCGTCATAACGACTGACCCCGACGTGCTCGAACATTCCGACCGACACGATTCGATCGAATCGTTCATTGACGTGACGGTAATCACGTAATTCGAAGCGCACCCGGTCCTCGAGACCAGCTGCCCTGGCGCGTTCGACGGCGACACGATGCTGCTCCTCGGACAAAGTCACGCCGAGTACCTCAACGTTCGCGCACCTGGCCAGGTACAACGCCATGCCACCCCAGCCGCAGCCGATATCCAGGATCTTCTGGCCGTCTTCGAGACGAAGTTTAGCGGCGATATGTCGCTTCTTCTTCTCCTGCGCCTCTTCGAGCGTCTCATCGCCGTTCTCGAAATACGCACACGAATACTGCATGTCCTCATCGAGGAACAGGCGATAGAGCTCTTCGCTCAGATCGTAGTGATGGGAGACGTTTTGCTGCGCCCTGCCGATCGGATTGTGTTGCTGAAACGTGCGCAGCAATTTCGATATGCTGCGCAATACGGACTGCAACGGGTAGTTGGCGATCGTGGCGCGGTTGATGGAGAACAGGCCCAGAAAATCCTCGAGCGTGCAGTCTTCGAAGGTCAGCGTGCCATCCATGTATGCCTCGCCCGCATACAACTCCGGGTTGCGGAACAGCTTCAGCGGCAAGGACGAGTCGTAAAGCCTGATCGTCGCGACGGGCGCCTCCGTGCCGACGATTTCCGTCAGGTGCCCGTCCGCCTCAATCACGCGTAAAGTCCCGCGCCGTATGAACTTTCGCAGCATATGCGTTAACAGTTTCATCCCCAGGCTTCTGCCCTGATCTGTCGCGGTCATGACAATCTCCGTTCTCGTTTTCACTATAAGGATACCCCACGGCGGAACCCGGGTGGGGTGCGCCAAACGCCTCGGATACCGCCGGAAACCCGCTTACAATAGCCTGCTTTGCCGCGTCACAGGATCACCCGATGCCCGATCAATCGAAACACCGTGCCCGGTGGCGGCTGCTGGCCGCCGCAACCCTCGTCCTGGGTTGGCCGGCCGCGTGTCTGGCGGAGGACGCCACCGGGGAGCCGGAGTCGCAAGCCGTGCCGGAACTCGAACCGGTCAGCGAGGCCGTCGAATGGCTGCAGGAATACCTGCGCATCGATACGACCAACCCGCCGGGTAATGAAGCAAAAGCAGTCGAGTTCCTGGCGCGAATTCTAAAAGCGAACGGCATTCGCTATCGCGTTGCCGAGCCGGTCCCGGGACGCAAGAACCTCTGGGCCCGGCTCGAAGGTGGGGACGAACCCGCGTTGTTGCTCTTGCATCACAGCGACGTCGTTTCGGCAGACCCGAATTTCTGGAACGTGGACCCATTCGCCGGAGAGATCGTCGACGGTTACGTCTATGGTCGCGGTGCCCTCGACATGAAGTCACACGGCATCGTTCACCTCGCGACATTCCTCGCCCTGCACCGCAACCAGGTCCGCCTGAATCGCGATATCGTCTTCATGGCGACTGCCGATGAGGAAGCCGGCAGCCGCGTGGGCATGGGCTGGATGGTCAGCAACAAACCGGCTGCATTCTCCGGCGTAGGGCTGGCTTTGACCGAAGGCGGACAGGCGACCGTGGTCGGCGGTCGCATCGCGCTCGGCATTGAAGTGACGCAAAAAGTTCCACTGTGGCTGCGGCTCGAAACGACTGGACCCGCGGGACACGGTTCGACACCAAAGACCACGAGCGCCCTCGGCAGCCTGATCGATGCGCTGACGAACCTGCGCAGGCATGAATTCGCGCCCCGGATCGTTCCAGCCGTCGACAGCTACTTCAAAAAGCTCGCGCCAAACTTCCCCGGACAACTCGGGGCGGCATTCGAGAATATCGAGTCCGCCGTTCAGGATCCGGCATTCCGGCAACGCCTGCGCAAAATGCTGCCGAACCTGAGTGCGCTGACCAGCAATACCTGCTCAATCACCCGTGTCACCGGCAGCGACAAAGTCAACGTCGTCGCGCCGACCGCGTCCGCCGAAATCGACTGCCGCGTGCTGCCCGATCAGGAACCGGTCCAGTTCCTGGCGGAGATCGAGCGTGTTCTCGACGACGACTCGATCTGGATCCATCCGATGCTTTCGTATGGGTCGAGCGCGTCCGGCACTGATACGACGCTTTACGCGGCAATCGAGAAGGTCATGGCCGAGCACTTCCCGGGCGTCGCTGCCGTACCCACGGTTTCGGCCGGCTTTACCGACAGCCACTATCTGCGTGAGCGCGGAATCGCGAGCTACGGCTTCGCACCATTCGTTATTCCGGTGGGCGATACCGGCGGTTATCACGGCAACAATGAGCGCATTTCGGTCGAGAACATCGACCTCGGCGTCGAGCTTTTGACAAAAATCGTGACGGAAGTCGTAAATCCGGCTGAACGACAGGCGAGCATCGAAAAAGCGCGTTAACATACAAACAGTTACCTCGCCCGGCGAAGCATTGGAATTACACGAGCGAACCCGGATACCAACTCCCGCAACCGGTCACAGCGCCGTGGTGCGGTGGCTCGGCGTGGTCATAGCGAGCCTCTCGCTGGCGGCCTGCGGCGGCAGCGGTGGCGGCGGATCGCCCCCAGTCGCTGCATGCCCATTCAATCCCAACCTGACCGACAACGATCCCGGGTGCAGCAACGCTCAGCCCGTCGCGGATGCGGGTGCAACGATGACGGCCAATGCCGGCGATGCCGCCATGCTCGATGCGCGCGGCAGCAGCGACCCCGACGGTTCCATCGACAGCTACCTGTGGACTCAGGCCGACGGTCCAGCGGTC
>CAZISL010000190.1:0-4443 GCA_964541975.1 uncultured Chromatiaceae bacterium
TAAGTCGCCGGGCCGTTCGATCCGATGGTCCGCCGGCCAGTCGTTGGGGTCTTCGCCCGGCAGGATGAAACCGTACAGGGCGGCGACCGTCGTCATGCCGGCGGCGTTCCCCGCCACGATATCGCGCGTGTCATCGCCGACATACATGGCTTCGCCTGGCGCAACCCCGATCTGTTCGGCCGCATACAACAGCGGCCGAGGATGCGGCTTACGTTCCGGCAATGTGTCGCCACTAATGGTCGTCGCGCTCCTGGACAGCAAGCCGAGTTCAGCCAGCAGCGGCTCGGCCAGGTAGCCGGGTTTGTTCGTTACGACTCCCCAGTGCATGTCCGCGCGCTCGATGTGGTCGAGCACTTCCGCCATTCCGTCGAACAGACCCGAAGCCACAGCGAGGCTCTGCTCGTACATATCAAGATACCGGTCCCGCAGGCTCATGCGATGAGCCTCCTTGATCTCCCCGAACGCCATATCGATCAGGCCGAGCGCGCCCTTCGAAACATGGGCGCGGGCGAACTCGTAGTTCATGGGTTCACGTCCCTCGGCTGCGAGCAGTTGGTCCAGCGCGGCGACCATGTCCGGCGCCGTATCGAGTAGCGTGCCGTCGAGGTCGAACAGGACCGCCTTGAATGTGCCGCGTCGGGTCATGCCGGGTTATGGCAGGGCGGGCGTATGAAAGTGAGCGAGGTAGTTTACGTCCACGTTGCCGCCGAGCGAAAAGGACTCGGTGAACGGGGAGTAGTGCAACCCGGTCAGGTCTCTCAATTCGAGTCCCGCCCGTCGGCCAAACGCCTCAAGTTCCGCTGGCTGAATGAATTTCGCGTATTCGTGCGTCCCCTTGGGCAGGATGCCAAGCAGGTATTCTGCGCCGACGATCGCCATCGCGAATGCTTTCGGGTGGCGATTGATCGTCGACAGGACCACGTCGCCGCCCGGACGGACGAGTCTTGCACAACTGGAGATCAGGCTGGCTGGATCGGGCACGTGCTCGACGACTTCCAGGCACGTCACCACGTCATATCCTCCCGGTTCCGCTGCGGCCAGTGCTTCCGCCGATGACTGCAGATAACGGATGTCCAGTCCCGACTCGGCGCCATGCGCTTTCGCGACCGCCAGCGAGGCCGGGGCCATGTCGATTCCCGTAACGATCGCGCCACGCTCCGCGAGTCCTTCCGACAGTATGCCGCCGCCGCATCCAACATCGAGGCAACGTTTGCCCTTAACAGCAGTGCGCCCATCGATGTAGTCGAGGCGGCACGGATTCATCTGGTGCAGCGGTTTCATTTCGCCGGTGGTATCCCACCAACTCGCGGCAAGGTCGTTGAACTTATCGATCTCTTCCGGATCGACGTTCACGCTCTCGTGATCAGTCGTGTTGGCCATCGGTCTCTGCCAGCCGTTTTTGCCACGCCGAAGCTCGTTCGAAGATATCGCCCTGGTCGTCCGCCAGTAACGCGCCGCCGCTGACGACGGCGGTACCGGCGACCCAGACGTCGGCGACCTGGTCACGCGACGCGGAGTAAACCACCTGCGATATCGGGTGGTGCACCGGCTGGCATGCCGGTACGCCGAAATCGAGCGAGATGATGTCTGCCGATTTACCCGCTGCGAGCGAGCCGATTTCATCGGCGAGACCGATCGCCCGTGCGCCGCCGAGCGTTGCTATCTCCAGTGCCTGTTCCGCCGTCACCGCGGCGGCGTCGTTGGCGACGCCCTTCGCCAGTAGCGCTGCCGTGCGCATCTCGCCGATCAAATCCAGGTCGTTATTGCTGGCAGCGCCATCGGTACCGAGCGCGACGTTCACGCCGGCCCGCAGCAGGCGATCCACCGGGCAAAAACCGCTCGCCAGTTTCAGGTTGGATTCCGGGCAATGCACGACGCTGGCGCCGCGCTCTGCGAGCAACTCGATCTCGGCGTCTTCCAGCTGGGTCATGTGGACCGCGGCCAGCTGCGACGTAACGAGGCCGAGGTCATTCAGGCGCTGCAGGGGGCGCACATGATGGTCGCGCAGCGCGTCGTCGACTTCGCTCGCGGTTTCGTGAACGTGCATATGGATGTGCGTGTCGAGTTCGTCTGCCAGCATCCGGATGCGCTCGAAGGTGTGGTTCTCGACCGTGTACGGGGCATGCGGCGCGAACGTCGCGTGGATCAGCGTGCTGCCACGGAACCGGTCGTGCACGGCGAGCCCCTTATCGATGTATTCGGCTGCATTCTGGGCCCAGACGGTCGGCACCTCGAGCACGATCATGCCGACGACCGCCCTGATATTGCGTTCCACGGCCGCCTGCGCGACAACGTCGGGGAAGAAATACATGTCCTGAAAGCAGGTGGTCCCGCCGCGCAGCATTTCGCAGATCGCGAGCTCAGTGCCGTCCCGCACGAATTCGGCAGACGCCCAGCGAGCCTCGGCGGGCCAGATGTGCTCGCCGAGCCAGTTTTCGAGCGGTAAGTCGTCCGCGATGCCACGGAACAGGGACATGGCCGCGTGTGTATGTGCGTTTACCAGGCCCGGCAGCAGCACGTGACCGGGCCGATCAATCGACGTCGCGGCATAAAAGCGCGCGTTGATCTCGCCGGACGGGCCCAGTGCCTCGATGCGACCGTCCTTGATCGCGATGGCGTGACCCGCGTAAACCGCGCCCCGTGGCTCGACCGGGATGATCCAGTCGGCGCTGATGATGAGATCGACCTGTTCCATCCGTGCGCGGTTTGCGATTCCTGTGTCCGGGCGTGTCAGAGGGGACTCGCCGGCGGCGACTGCGGTCCTTTGAGCGGGCCACTGGATAATGCCTGAAAGGCGTGCGCAGGCAAACCGCGAGTTGGCCTGAAATGCCTGTCCTGAGTGCATTTCGAGCTAGGGATAGGGGATTCGCTGTGGTAAGATATGCGCTTGTTTTTGGCCCCTATTTGTCGTCTCAGAACCACCCTGAAAATAACGAACAACACGACCCGGTCGGGTTCCCCGGATTGCCAGTTTCTCGCGCCGGGTCATCATGGCCGAAACGTCCAGTTCACCAGCACCACACTCACACTTTAGAAGTTACCGATGGTAGAAGCGGCTCACGAAGTAGTGCCCGTCAATCTCGAAGACGAGATGCGGCAGTCGTATCTCGACTACGCAATGAGCGTCATCGTGGGTCGCGCGCTGCCGGACGTTCGGGACGGACTCAAGCCCGTACATCGCCGTGTCCTGTTCGCAATGCGGGAACTCGGCAACGACTACAACAAGGCTTATAAGAAGTCCGCGCGCGTCGTGGGCGACGTCATCGGTAAATACCATCCGCACGGCGACACCGCCGTGTACGACACGATCGTGCGCATGGCGCAGCCGTTCTCGATGCGTTACATGCTGGTGGACGGTCAGGGCAACTTCGGTTCGGTAGACGGTGATGCCCCGGCCGCGATGCGCTACACCGAGGTGCGCATGGCCCGCATCGCCGGGGAGCTGTTGGCCGACATCGACAAGGGCACGGTCGACTTCGTCGAGAACTACGACGGCTCGGAGTCCGAGCCCAACGTTCTGCCGACGAGGATTCCGAACCTGCTGGTCAACGGATCGGCGGGTATTGCGGTCGGCATGGCGACCAATGTGCCGCCTCACAACCTCTGCGAGGTTATCGACGCGGTATTCGCCCTGATCGAAGATCCGGACATCACGATCGGCGGCCTTATGGAGAAGCTGCCGGGTCCCGATTTTCCGACGGCGGGGATCATCAATGGGGCGGCGGGCATCTACGCTGCTTACCACACCGGTCGCGGCCGCGTTGCGATGCGTGCCCGGACGTTGGTCGAAACGATTGACGCGCGTGGCAAGGAAGCCATCATCGTCAATGAGCTGCCGTATCAGGTCAACAAGGCACGCCTGATCGAGAAGATCGCGGATCTCGTGCGCGAGAAGCGCCTCGAGGGCATCACCGAACTTCGCGACGAGTCCGACAAGGACGGCATGCGGATCGTCATCGAACTTCGTCGCGGCGAGAACACCGATGTCGTCCTGAATAATCTATATAAACAGACGCAGCTCGAGAGCGTGTTTGGCATCAATATGGTCGCGCTGCGAGACGGCCAGCCACGCCTGCTGAATCTTAAAGAGATCCTCGACGCGTTCGTCAAGCATCGTCGCGAGGTCGTGACCCGGCGGACGATTTTCGATCTCCACAAGGCGCGCGACCGTGCCCACGTGCTCGAAGGGCAAGCCGTTGCGTTGGCCAACATCGACGCAGTGATCGAGCTGATCAAGAAGTCGCCGTCGCCCGCGGACGCCCGCGAAGCGTTGATCGCGCGTGCCTGGTCGCCGGGCGCCGTCACCGACATGCTCGCTCGCGCCGGCGATGTCAGCACCCGGCCGGAAACGCTGGAGGGTGAATTCGGCATCGCGGAAGACGGCTACTACCTGTCGGCAGTGCAGGCGCAGGCGATCCTGGATCTGCGCCTGAATCGACTGAC
>CAZISL010000191.1:0-13685 GCA_964541975.1 uncultured Chromatiaceae bacterium
CGTCGATCCTTCGATCACGACTTCGAATGCCGTCCTCGCGCTCGTCGGCAAGGACATCGCTCCGCAGATGCGCGAGAAGTACGGCATCAACATCGAGTTCAAGGGTAAGGCCGAAGAGCAGCGCGAGGCGTTGGCCGATACAGGGGCGGCCCTGCTGATCGCGATTCTGACGATGTACATCATCATGGCGTGGGTGTTTTCGAGCTATACGACGCCGCTGATCGTATTGGCAATCGTGCCGTTCGCCATGGTCGGTGCGTTCTTCGGCCACTGGGTCATGGGTTATCGGCTGAATATGCTGAGCCTGATGGCATTGCTGGGCCTGTCGGGCGTCATGATCAACGACGCCATCATTCTAGTCACGCGCGTCAAGCTGCGGATTGAGGAAATGGCGGAAGTGCGCGAGGCGGTGATTCTGAGCGCTTGCGAACGCCTGCGCCCGGTCATCCTGACGACATTGACGACGATCGGCGGGCTGACCCCGCTGCTGTTCGAAGGCAGTATCCAGGCGCAGCTCGTGCAGCCGCTGGCCGTGACGCTGATCTTCGGCCTGATGTTCTCACCGTTCCTGGTCTTGTTCGTCGTGCCGTCGCTGATCGGCATCGGCAAAGACATCCGCGGACGCCGCGGGCGCAGGGTCGATTCGGACCCGGTGCAGTCAGGCGCCGCCGGCTGAGTTGCTGCCTTCGCGGCGTGTCTGTGCAACCGTGAAAAGTTTTAGTATGGCGTAGCCGAGCACGCCGCAGACCAGCGAGCCGACGATGATCGCGAGACGGTCCGGCCGGCTGTAACCCATCCCGACCTCCTCGAAGGCCAGGCTGCTGATGAACAGGCTCATCGTGAATCCGATGCCGGTCAGGATCGACGTGCCGTACAGCTGACCCCACGATACTTTGTCCGGCAGGGCCGCAATCCCGGTCTTGATGCTGAGCCACGCGAAGCTGAACACGCCGAGTTGCTTGCCGATCAGCAGGCCCAGGATGATGCCGAGCGGCACCGGCTCGAGCAGCGATTCCGGCGTCATGCCGGTCAGGTCGACGCCACCATTGACGAACGCGAAGATCGGCAGGATCGCAAATGCGACCCATGGATGGAGCCCGTGCAGCAGGTTCTCCAGCGGTGAGTCGTCCTCTTCTTCATGATTGCCCATCGGTATGAAGAACCCCAGCAGCACGCCGGCAATTGTTGCGTGCACGCCGGACTTCAATACCGAGACCCACAGAATGATTCCGAAGATCATGAACGGTCCGATACGCTGCGTTCGCTTCAGTGAGAGCCAGATCAGCCCGGTCGTTGCCATCAATGCAACGAACAGCGAAACCATCGACAGGTTGGACGTATAGAAAGCCGCAATGATGATGATCGCGCCGAGGTCATCGATGATTGCGAGCGTCAGCAGGAACAGCTTCAGTGTCGTCGGCACGTTGCCGACCATCGCGAGCACGGCGAGAGCGAAGGCGATGTCGGTCGCGGTCGGGATGGCCCAGCCCTGCAGCGCGAGCTCGTCACCCAGGTTCAGCGCACAGTAGATCAGGGCGGGTACGACGATGCCGCCGATGCCGGCCATGCCCGGCAGCACGATCTGTTTCAGGTCGGAGAGTTCGCCGACCAGCACCTCGCGTTTGACTTCCATGCCGATCGTGAAGAAGAACACGGCCATCAGGCCATCGTTGACCCACAGGAAGAAAGGCTTGTTAATATCGAGCGGGCCGATGCGAATCTGGATCGGCACGTCCAGAAACGCTGTGTAGTAACTTCCGACAGGTGAGTTCTTCAGCAGCATTGCCGCGGCGGCCGCTATGACCAGCAGGATACCGCCAGCCGATTCGAGCTTGAAGAAGGCGTTAAAGGTGTTTCTGGGCATGGTCGGCTCCGTCGGGTTGCCGGGTGCAAGTCTACCGCGCATTGAGGCGCCGTCGAAAACCGGTGCGGACTGGAACCCGGTGTAATCCTCTGGCAACGTAGGCGCGATGACGGGGCGTACCGTGATATTCGACAAGCGAGGTTAATTCGATGCGACGAGTCCGAAACCGGTTTTTCCGCGGCCTGGGCGTGTGTTTCATGCTGGCGATGGCAGGGTTGCTGTCTGCCTGCGACAGCATCCATGAATCCAAGGACTTCGAGCGTCATAAATACAGTCAGCTCAGCGAACCGCGTGAGCGCGACGGTGACGATGTGCTGTACTTCGACGTCAAGTTCGACGCCAACTACCCGGAGGAAAATGACGTTGCCGAGGAAGTCCGCATGGAGTGGCTCGAAGCCTGGCTGAAGCAGTGGAAGATGTGTAGCGACGGCTACGAGATCAAAAGCAAGCGCCCGTTCGATTCGATGGAGTACAACCCGGGCCAGTATGACCGGCGCTACGTCGTCGCATGCAAGGTTGTGGCGAAGTAGGGCCGCCGGGGCGCAGCTGACCGGTCGGCGCCTCGGACCTTGCCATGCCGATCCTCATTCTCATTCTTGTCGCCGTGCTGTTCGCGGTCGTGTTCGGCCCCAGCTGGTGGGTCAGGCGCGTACTGAGCCGCTACAGCAAGCCGGCGGATCGTTATCCGGGAACCGGTGGCGAATTGGCCCGCTATCTCCTGGATCAGCTCGGACTCGATCATGTCGGGGCGGAGGTCACCGATCAGGGTGATCACTACGACCCGGACGCCAAATGCGTCCGCCTGACGTCCGATAAATTCAACGGACGTTCGCTGACTGCAATCACGGTCGCCGCGCACGAGGTCGGTCATGCGCACCAGGATGCGACGGATTACGGACCGCTGAAATGGAGAACGCGTCTCGTCAAGCTCGCCGCGCCCGGCGAGCGCGTCGGCGCCGCGGTGCTGATGTTGGCGCCGGTGGTTACACTCGCGACGCGCGCGCCGGTCGCCGGAGTCCTGATGTTGCTCGGCGGCTTCCTCGTATTGGGCCTCAGCACCGTCGTTCACCTGATCACGTTGCCGATGGAGCTCGATGCGAGCTTCGGCCGGGCAATGCCGCTGCTTAAGGATGGCGAGGTCCTGAAGGCCGGTGACGAGCCGCATGCGCGGAAGCTGCTGACGGCAGCGGCGTTGACCTATGTCTCGGTCTCGCTGGTCAGTCTGCTGAACATCGGCCGCTGGTGGGCAATCCTCCGTCGTTAGATTTTGGGCCGCTAATTGATTGCGAGCAGCCGGTTTCCGGTCTCGATTTTCCAGCGCTCCGTCATACCGCCGTTCAGTTCGAGTACGAAAGGCACGGGTTCCGGCGAGGTGATCGTCTTCGTGGACATCGGCGTTGTGTTGCGCGTGATGCCGGCTATCTCGCCATCACCGCGGATGAAAAGCATGTCGAGGGGAATATGCGTGTTCTTCATCCACATCGAAATCATCGCGACGCTCGAGTAACGGAACAGCATCCCTTCCAGTTCGTCCATCTGGTCGATGAACATCAGGCCCTGACCGTGCTGTTCCCGCGAATCCGCGAGGTAAATATCGAGCACGATGCAGATGTTGTTCGCGGTTTCGATGATGGCGCGTGCCTGGCTGAAGCCGCGCAGATACGACGCGGGTTTGGCGGCATGTATCGGCAGCGGAATGAGCAACGACATGGCGAGAACGAGCGCGCATCGCCGGATGTGCGTTGTCAGTGTCGTGAAATTAACCGGCATCGAATATCAGCCTGCCGGAATAGCGCAGGTCACTCAAAGATACCGAACTCCCGTCCGTCAGCGACGGGAGACTGCCGGAGCAGTAGACCTCGCCGCCGACGGTATAACGAAGTCCGTCGTCGTCGACCGACGTTACGGTCGTCCAGCAGCGGTCCTGTCTTCCTGAGCTGAAGAAACGTCCGGTCCTCTCATCGATAATCGTGACGTTCGCGGCACGTTCCGATTCAGCCAGGTCGTCGATTGAGCCGGATATGCCGATCACGAAGACGAGCCGGTCGGCGTCGGCCTTGCCGGGCGCCGCGAACACGAGCCGCAGCCCGTCGTCACCGGGACGCTCGCCACCCTCGCATTTCATATTCGTGCCGCGCCATTCGATCACACGATCGATCGCGCCGTATAGCCGGCCCGACAGAAACCCATCGTCGACCGATTGGCAAAGGTCGGTGGAATCGCCGATCGCGGACTGTATGGCCGTGCCTTGCGGTTCGGGAGCGAGCCCGTTCGCGACGACCACGGCCACTGCGCCCAGGGCGAGTACCGCCAGGCAGTCGATCAGCAACTGGGCCGAGCGCGGCAGGGGATGCGAAGATTCTGTCGGAGTCGTCATGTCGTGCATCGAAGCGAGAGGCGCTATTGTGCGCGGCTGCGCGCAGAACTCAACTACGGGCCGGATCCCGTGATTCGTGGCGCACGACCCCGGTGACACGGTGGCGCGGACAGTCACAGCGCTGCAGGCGGGAAATGCAGACCATATGAAGTAAATTCAACGCCCGGATATTTCCCGTCTTATGTCAGTAATTGTGATTCACGCCATGGTGTGCCGGGTGCTTCCAGACTAACTTGCCGGTATCAATGCCCCCTTGCGGGCGCGCCGGACCGGACGTGAACACGAAAACGAAAACGAACAAGAACCTGAACTCGCCATTCTCCGATCAACTGGAGGCGGGATTCAACTGGCTCGTATTCGACGACTTCGTCGAGGAAGAGTTTCGCCAGTATTACGCGCAGAGCACGGCGCTGCGCGCGAGACTACTCCCTATAGTGGGTATCACTGCGATCCTGATCAGCATGGGATTCATGCTGTCGAACCCCGACGTTCATCCCATCGCGGTTATCTTTAATGTATTCGTGATGCTGCCGATCCTCGGCGGCACCTTATGGACGTCGATGGAATCGAGTCAGCACCGGCTCTATCAGTTTCTTCTGGCCGCGAGCGGAATGCTGGTGGGGATGTGGTTCGCATCGGTCGTCACCCGCGAGACGCTGGCTGGCAATTCTTATTACTTCGGCGCCGAGATCGCGTGGATCTTCATCATCTGGCTGATTCTCGGCCTGCCGTTCCGACACGCTGCCTTCACCGCGCTGACGTTATCCGGTCTCTATATCTTCGGGATCTCCGCCTGGGATATTCCGTCGAGGGAAACCTGGTTCTCGATCTCGATGCTGCTGATCGTCAACGTCATCGGCTGGTTCTGCTGCTACCAGCTGGAATACTACGCACGGCAGTCGTTTCTGGAATCCAAGGTGCTCTCTCAGCTCGCCGAACGCGACGGCCTGACCGGCGTGCATAATCGCCGCAGTTTCGACCAGTACATCGAGCGCATCTGGCGACAGTCGCGCCGCGAGCAGCAGCAGCTGACGATCATGTTGATCGACATCGATCACTTCAAGGCATACAACGACTATTACGGGCACCAGGCCGGGGACGATGCGCTCAAGGAAGTCGCCCGGGTCATCAGCCTGTGCGCACAACGTCCACTCGACTTCGCGGCGCGTTTCGGTGGCGAGGAGTTCGCGCTCGTGCTGTATGGCCCCGAAAGCGGCTATGGCCGCGAGCTGCCCGAGCAACTTCGCCAGTCCGTCCGCGACCTGAAGATCGTGCACGACGAATCCGATACGGATCATTACCTGACCGTCAGTATCGGCGTAGCCATGGTACATCCGGAGGGCAAGCGCAGCATCGCCGGTGCAATCCAGATGGCCGACGAAGCGCTATACGAGGCCAAGGAAGCGGGCCGCAACCAGGTCCTGGTTCGCGCGCCCGACGCGCATGTGCAGACGGGCCGCTTCCGCGCCCGCCACGCCGCTGGCTAAAAGCGGATTTCTCTGCGCTACCAGTGGCCGACGTTGGGCATCGATACCCATGGCTCGACCGGTTCGAGCGCAGCGCCTTTCTGCAATAGCTCGATCGAGATGTTGTCCGGCGACCGGACGAAGGCCATCTTGCCCTCGCGCGGCGGGCGGTTGATCGTGACGCCGCCGTCCATGAGTCGCTGACAGACGGCATAGATGTCGTCCACCGCGTAGGCCAGGTGGCCAAAATTGCGGCCTTCGCCGTACTCTTCCGGATCCCAGTTGTAGGTGAGTTCGACGAAATTCGACTCATCGCCGGGCGCCGCGAGGAAAATCAGCGTGAAGCGGCCGGCCTCATTGTCGTATCGGCGTGCCTCGTGCAGGCCGAGTTTTTCGCAGTAGAAATCGAGCGACGCGTCCACGTCGGCGATTCGGACCATCGTGTGCAAATACTTCATTGCCTGCCCTCCTGGCGTGCCTTGCAAAGACCGGTGTGACCGGTAAAGTTACGCCGAGTTTACCCAACCTGTGTCGGCCGATCTCGCCACGAGCTCTCGCGATGACAGACGACACAGCCGCCATCCGCATCATGACCGTCATGGATATCGCAGACACCAGGATCATCTACGTACCGGGCATGAAGCCGAAGCCGCCGGCCGAGGATCATCGCGCGATGTTATGGCGCTGCCTGCTCGACGGCGTCAGGCGGGCGGATCCGTCCTGGGTCGAGCCGTTGCGGGCGCGGCCGGACGTGTTCGAACTCGCGGCATGGTCGACATTGTTCTACCACGAGCAGACGTCAGTGCAGTCGGATCTGCCGGGTATCGAGCGCCTGTTGCAACTCGACGGGCCGGAGCCCGACGACATTCGCGAGGCGAAGCACTGGCACAAGCGCATCGCGCAGTTCGTGTACCTGCTCAGCGACGCGTTTCCATGGCTGATCGACCTCGTGGCGAATCCCGCCATGAAAGCCACGCTGCAGGACGCGCGTCGGTACTTTCAGAACGAGGACGGCCGTGCGACGAGGATTCGCGAACGGGTAACGGCTGAACTGGAGCAGGCGACCGAAGCCGGTCAGCGAATACTGCTATTCGGCCACAGCCTCGGATCGGTCATCGCCTTCGACGTGCTCTGGGAGTTGAGTCGCAAGCGGTCGAGTGCGGTGCGGATCGATGAATTCGTGACCTTGGGCAGTCCGCTCGGCCTGAACTTCGTCCAGCACCGCATGCTCGGGTCGGGCGAAAAAGGCTTGCTGCGTTATCCCGACAACATCGGGCGCTGGGAGAACCTGTCCGCGATCGGCGAAATGACGTCGCTCGACCGGTCGATGGCGGATGACTACGCGCCGATGCTGTCGGGCGGACTGATCGAGAGTATTACCGATCATACGGCGCTGGAGACCTACTTCCGCGGGCCACTGGGTCTCAACGTCCACAAGTGTTACGGCTATATGGCGAACCTTCAGACCGGCCGTGTCATCGTCGACTGGCTCGCGCGGGGCGCCTGATACCCTTGCGCTGCGGATCTAGTAGAGCGAATCCGGTTGCGGCGTAATGACGACGTCGATGCGCCTGTTCTGCGCGCGCCCTTCCTCGGTGCGATTGCTCGCCACCGGTCTGGTGTCGCCATAGCCGGCAGCACGAATCCGAAACGCCGGAATTGTCAGTTCGTCGGTCAGGTACGCCATGATCGCGCTCGCGCGCTCTTCCGACAGCTGCCGATTCCGCTGTTCCTCGCCTCTCGAATCGGTGTGACCCTCGATCGTCAGGTTGCACTGGGGGAACACGGCCACCGCGGCGTCAAGCTTCTCGAGCAGCGGCTGAAACGACGCATCGATCGCCGACGAGTTGCTCGGGAATTGCAGGCCCATCAGGCGAATAACGACGTTGTCCCCGTCGCGAATGACGATCGCCTCGTCGCGTCCGAACATTTTTTCGATCTGGTCGAACTGTTCCCGCGTTCGCGCCTGTCGTTCCACCTTGCGAATCAGCGCGTCGCGATCCGCCGCGGCTCCGCCGAGGCGCGCGTCGAGCTCCCTTATCTCATCCTCGAGCCCGACGATCTGCGTGTTCTGTTCCGCGACGACTTCGCGCAGTTCCAGTAATTCGCTCGCATAGCCCAGCAGTACGTCGCGCGTCTCCGCACTGCCCACCGACAGGTTAGCCTCCGCGGCAAGAACGTCCGTCACCGCGAGCATCGCCGCTTCCCATTCCAGCACGACGTCCTCGGTCGTGATTTCCTTGTCACGCACGCGCTCCGCGACGGCGCCGATGTACATTGCATGGCGGGCCTCATACTCGGCCTGGCGCGCGAGTTCTATTGCCGGAGCGGTCGTGTACCGATCTTCGACCAGCAGCGCGTCGGCTCGCGCCAGCAATACTTCCGCCTTTACCGTCGTGAGCGGAGCGGACTTTTCAGTCCTGGCGAGCCCGGCCTGCGCGAGTAAGCTGCGCGCAACGGCGAGGTGCGCCGTGCGAATCGCATTCAATTCCGCTTGCCGGTATGCCTCATTGGCTTCTTCACCGGTCTGTTGTGCGCCACTCAGATCGCCTTTCTCGAGGGCGACCACGGCTTTCTGAAAGATGTCTTCGGCCTGTGAGAAGTCCTCGGCGACCAGGCGTTCGGCTTCCGCCTCGATCGCTGCTCTGCGGCTGTCCAGCTCAGTTTGCAGTGTCAGCGCCGCGATCTCTGCATTCTCGAGTGACTTGCCGAATAACTGTTCCGCTTCGTCGAGATGGCGCTGTACGCGGTCCCCGTTCTTGCCGTCACCGAAGTCTTCACTCGCATTATCGAACGCTTTCTCGGCGCGGGAGAACGTTCTGGGCGATAGCAGCGGCGCATTCGCCTGTTCGGCCGCTTCGCGCCGGGTCTCCACGCTGGCGAAAGCGGAAGGCTGCTGTGCCCATCCGGGAACGCTCGTCGCCGACAGGCAGGCGATCATCGCGGCTATGAGCGGCGCCCTGAAACGGTGTTTTTGCAGTGGTTTCAGCGCATTTGCGCGTGGTTTACGGGCGGTTTTTGTGACCGTATCGCGGTCGAAAATCGGGAAATTGCGGGTCGCCGATTTGTGCGTTCGCTCACAGAAATCCCGGCCTTGCATCCATATTGTGTAACCCATGCGTGCGAAGTATTACACAAGGTTTTTGCTTCGATCGAGCGAGCAATGCGCCGCTGACGAATACAGTGGCGTCGTCGAACTGAATCACGGTGCAGATCAGCTTCTGGACCCGACGGACATCGAGGAACTGCTCGCGCAGAACTTCCAGATGGAAGCGGAGCATGTCGAACTTCTGAATTGGTCTCGGCTGCACTGACGCGCAACGATTTCGAATACTGACCGGCTGTGAGTTGGTCTACTGGCTTCCCCCTGTATTGCCCGGCGTTTTAGCCGGGCTTTTTTTTGCCTGTGTCTTGCACGTGCGCGAAGTTACGCTCGGCCAACGGCCGGTGTCGGGAGTGCGGCGGAGTCAGTTGGTTCAGACTTTGAGTGCGATATCGGCGCGCCGTCGGACGAACGCCGCGATGCCCAGTAACCCGATAAAAAATATGGCTATCGCTGTAGGTTCGGCCAGTCCGACAACAGGCGCGGTCGTCGAGACGACGAAGGACAGTTTCTTTTGTACCCAGGCGCTGTGGCCCAGCTCACTGGTGGATGCTGTCAGGGTATTGGCGAACGAGAGTGTGACGTCGTTGGCGATCGCCGCAAAGGAATCGGCAGGACTCAGGCTCGATTCAAGCGTCCACAATTGCAGCCCACCGGTTTCGCCGCTCGCTGTGAACGATGCGATGTCCTCGATCGACTCGGATGGGCTGGTGTTATTCGTGATAACGACCGCCAGCTCGGCACCGGCTTGGCCACCGCCGCCGATGTCGTAGTCGCCGAATTCAAGAAGTCGCACCGAGGAAATTTCGGCACTGCCGATCGTGCGGACGCTGCTGAAATGGAAATCTGCGATTACCGTATTCAGCCCTTCGCCGTTCAGCGATTGCGCCCGAAGGTTGGGTGGCAGGAATCGTATCGCGTCGCCGACGATCGTCGGCGTTCCGAGCATCGACAGAGCGCCGGCGTTGGTCATCGAATCATACTCGTAGATCACGTTCGTGCCGGTCAGCGTGACGAGCGCGGCGGACGCCGGCTGCATACTGAACAGCGTCAACGCGGTAAACGCCAGACTGATCGATTTAAGCTTTATAATCGGCATAATGGCCGTCCCTGGTGATCCGGTTTATTTGGATACTTCCGCTGGCCGTGTTGGGCCCGGAAGTTGCTTATAGTTGATTATGGGATCAGCTTAAGTTGCGGACTTGTGCCGATTCAACGGCTATTTGACGTAATGCCCGTGTCGCTTCAAGTTTTCAGGAAGTATTCCGCCTGATGCGCGCAGCATCGTATTGTCAGCGCAGGTAATCTCCGCAGCGCGGATCGCCGTCGGGTACCTCGGGGTCCGTCGCTCCATTGCTCGGGTATCCAGAACGGTTGCACAGCTCGGCCATCAGGTCGAGCAGCAATGCCGCCTGCTCGTCGCCGTTTAGCCCGGGCGGCAGCTGCGGGCCCATTTCTGATCCGGGCTCGCCGGCCAGCGTAATCATCGCGACGGCGTAGCCGTAATAGCGAGCGTGTTGTCCGAGCGTCTGTTCGCCATTGTCGAACATGATCTTCGTCGCATCGTCGCCATGGCACTCCGCGCACTGCGTCGTGTAGAAAGCCCGGCCGCGTTCCGCATTGCCGCCCGCTGCGAGGATGAATCCCTTGGGCGCGTCACTCGACAGCGAATAGAGGCTGTCCGGATGCGGCAGGCTCCCGTCGCGGACCGCCAGCATGTAGTCGACGAGCGTTGCTATTTGATCGGCGTTTAGCACGTCGCCAAACGCGGGGAGACCGCTTTCACCGTCGGTGAGGCGCCGGACCCAGTCGTCGCGACTGTCGCCGGAATGTTGCGGGCTCAACGGTCCCGTCGGCAGGATGAATTCCTTGGCCTGATGATCGCGGCCATAGATGCCGGCGTCGCCGCGCATGTCCCAGCCGAGTAAGTTTTTCAGGCGGTAGTCGTGTCCGTTGTTCGGGATCGGGTTGCCGTCGGCGCCGTTCAGGGTGCCGTCACCATTGGGGCCGCCCTGGCCGTCGATCTCCGGCGTTTCCCAGTCGTCCGGCACGAAGTCCGTGTCGATGTCGTCATACCACATGTCGAACAGGCGTCCGCCGAATGCGAGGCGCTCATGCTCGGCGATGGTCGCCGCGTCGATTTCCGTCGGGCTGTCCGATGTACAACCTGTCAGGGCGGTTGCGATGATCAGGAGGGTTGCGACGATCGAGAGTCTCTTCATTGCCTTGGGGCTCCGGCGAATTTATTGAGTGGGTGGAATGATCGCATATTTGTTTGCTGTTGCCGGGGATCGAGCGGGTTGCGGATGAATTGCCGAGCCCGGCCTACCGCTGCAAATTCTTTTCCGGCGAAGACTTCGGAAAAGATTTTCCAGCGCTCTCCGGTCTCTCATCCAGCGGCCAACGTCGGTGTAAGGCGACCTGTGAATTCGTCATCGGAGCGATTCGGCGGTCGTAGTTGATCTCGGTTGAATTTCCGAGCCCGGCCTACTGCCGCAACGTTTTTTCCTCGCTAAAAGGCGTCGGAAAAAAGTTCCGACAGTCTCCGGGCTCTGCGTCTACGGTCATCGGCGAGCGAGATGGTCCCTGTAGCGAAGATGGCGGGCGTCATTCGAGCTCGTCACTTCGGTCAGGATTTTCCGGAAAACCTTTTCCGGAGTCTTCGCAGGAAAAGATTCTTCCGGAAAATCCGCAATGGGGCGACGGAGCTGGAACTCGCCAACCACCGGCCATGCCTGAACCCTGTGTGACGGGGAATGTGGACCCTCCCGAGCCGATTGTCGGTCTTCCGCCGCCCTCGCGTGCTGCGGGCCGCCGTGCGAGAATACGCCCCCAGCCCCGAGGTGGACCGGATTAAGTGAACAAATTCAAAGGCATCCCGATCGTCAAGAGCGGCGAGAAGTACCAGGCCGAGGCCGGGATCTCAGCGATCAAGAACGGCGTCAACCGCAACCGCGGGTGGTCGCATGTGGCGAGCCAGCGTAAGCCGTCATGGCTGCGGGCGAAGCTGCCGACCGGACCCGGCTACGCGGCGGTCAAGAGCAACGTGAAGACCAACCGGCTTGCCACCGTCTGCGAGGAATCTATCTGTCCGAATGTCGGCGAGTGCTGGAATGCTGGTACCGCGACAATCATGTTGATGGGCAGCGTCTGCACGCGCGCTTGTCGCTTCTGCGCGGTTGATACGGGCAACCCGGGTGGCATGCTCGATTTCGACGAGCCGACTAATGCGGCAGAGTCCGTTCGGATCATGGATTTGCGGTATATCGTTCTGACTTCCGTCGACCGGGACGATGTTCCGGACGGCGGCGCGTCGCATTACGCCGCTTGTATCGAGGAGATCAAGCGCGTGAATCCGCAGACGAAAGTCGAGGCGTTGACGCCGGATTTTCGTGGCGACGTCGCGTCGGTGCACACCGTCGTCGACGCGCCGCTCGAGGTTTTCGCCCATAATGTCGAGACGGTCGAGCGGTTGACCGGAATTGTCCGCGATCCGCGGGCAGGCTACCGGCAATCGCTGGCAGTGCTGGAGGCCGGCAAGCGTCGACGGGCAGACGTTCTGACGAAGAGCAGCCTGATGCTCGGTCTCGGCGAGACCGACGACGAGATCGTCGCGACGATGGACGACCTGCGTTCCATCGGTGTGGACCTGTTGACCTTCGGTCAGTATTTGCGACCGACCGTGAATCACTTGCCCGTCGAGCGTTATGTCCATCCCGACGAGTTCGCGCGCTATCGCGAGATAGGATTGGAGAAGGGGTTCGTCGAGGTTGTGTCCGGTCCGCTGGTCCGTTCGAGCTATCGGGCCGAGCGCGCGCTCGAAAAGAACAACGCCGGTCTGGGCTAGCCGCGGGCCTTTTGGAGAGGAATACCTTGGGGATCGCTGAGTTTATGGTTGAGTTTTTTTTCGAGTACGGAATGTTCCTGGCGAAGGTCGTCACCGTGGTCGTATCGATCGCGGTCGTGCTGATCCTGATCGCGGGAATGTCGCGACGGGAGCCGCAGAGCGGCGGCATCAAAGTTGAGAAGCTGAATGACAAGTATCGGGGCATGGCCGACGCGTTACAGCAGGCAGTCCTGAACAAGGCGTCGTGGAAGAAACGTGAGAAGCAGGAAAAGAAGCAGGAAAAGAAGCACCTGAAGGCCGCCACGACCAAAGAAGATCACCGCAAGCGCTTGTTCGTGCTCGACTTCAAGGGCGATATTCGCGCGACCGCCGTCGCGAGCCTGCGTGAAGAGATTACCGCGGTCACGTCGGTGGCGACCGACAAGGACGAAGTCGTTCTGCGGCTCGAGAATCCCGGCGGTACGGTGCACGAGCATGGCTTGGCCGCTTCGCAGCTCGCCCGGATCACGGAGCGCGGGATTCCGCTGATCGTCATCGTCGACAAGGTCGCGGCGAGCGGTGGCTACATGATGGCCTGTATCGGCGACCGCATCATCGCCGCGCCATTCGCGGTGATCGGTTCGATCGGCGTTATCGCGCAGATTCCCAATTTCAATCGCGCGCTGGAGAACAAAGGTATCGATTTCGAGCAGATCACGGCCGGCAAGTACAAGCGCACCGTCACGATGTTCGGCCGCAATACCGAAGAAGACCGCGAGAAACTGAAAGAGGAGCTCGAGGATGTGCATGTCTTGTTCAAGCTGCTCATCGGGCGGCACCGCCCGAACCTGGATATCGAATCCGTCGCCACCGGCGAGCACTGGTACGGAACGCGGGCGGGCGAACTCGGTCTAATCGATGAGATCGGCACCAGCGACGACTACCTGGTCGCGGCCGTCCCGGATGCCGATATTTTTAAGGTAAGCTATCGTGGCAAACAGACATTCCAGGAAAAGCTGATGGCGGCTTTCGAATCGTCTGTCGACCGG
>CAZISL010000192.1:0-4504 GCA_964541975.1 uncultured Chromatiaceae bacterium
TCTTCCTGCGCGAGGTCGATCAGCGTCCCGATCAGCTTGGTCCGATCCGGATATTTCGCGACGAGGCTCATCGCGAACGCGAAGGCCTTGCGTTCGCAGTTGGCGTGATCGAGCAGGAAGGTGTCGAAGTCGGCCAGTACGGTCGGCGCCCACTCGGGCGACGTGTCGATCTGCAGGTCGATGGATTTCCTGGTCACTTGAAATTTCCGCTGTCAGTTGTGGACGGCCGCCAATTGTACCCGCTGGGGCTGCTCGCGGCGCCACGGTAAACTGGGCTAGAATGGCCGCCCGCCTGCCGACAGGCGGGTCGCATCGAAGCGCAATGAATTCAATAAGAAACGGGGGAGCTTCTCGATGAAACTGGTTACGGCAATCATCAAACCCTTCAGGCTCGACGACGTTCGTAATGCCCTGAACGAAGAGGGTGTGCACGGCATGACCGTCACCGAGGTCAAGGGATTCGGGCGTCAGCGGGGTCACACGGAGCTTTATCGCGGGGCCGAGTATGTCGTCGATTTTCTGCCGAAGTCGAAGATCGAAATTGCAGTCGCGGACGATCAGGTCGACCGTGTCGTCGAGGCGATCACCGGGACCGCGAAGACCGGTAAGGTCGGCGATGGCAAGATCTTCGTGACTAATCTCGAGCAGGCCGTGCGGATCCGCACGAGCGAGACTGGAGACAACGCGCTGTAACAAAAAGGTCTCCAGATATAGGGCGACCGGAAATACGAAAAAGCGCAATGCGGTCGGCCCGTTCTTGCCGGTCGTTGTGGATCGAAAACCGGGGGGTGCATATGTTTCGATCAAGTTTGACGGCGTCGCTGCTGGTGGCGCTGCTGATTCTTCCCAGCTGGTGTTTCGCCGACGGCATCGATTCCGGTGACACGGCCTGGATGCTGACAGCCACGGCGCTCGTGTTGTTCATGACGCTCCCGGGCCTCGCGCTGTTTTATTCAGGGCTGGTGCGGGCGAGGAATGTCCTGTCGCTGTTGATGCAGTGTTTCGCGATCGCGTGCATGGCGTCGATCGTCTGGGTGTTAGTCGGTTACAGCCTGTTCGCAACCGACGGCGGCGGCGCCAACGGTTTTGTCGGCGGGTTGAGCAAGACGTTCCTGCTCGGTGTCACGACGGAGTCCGTGTCCGGGACGATGCCCGAGACCGTGTTCGTGATGTTCCAGATGACGTTCGCGATCATCACGCCCGCGCTGATCGTCGGCGGCTTCGCCGAGCGCATGCGCTTCAGTTCCATGTTTCTGTTCTCCACGCTGTGGCTCGTGATCGTCTATGTCCCGGTGGCACACTGGGTGTGGGGCGGCGGTTGGCTGGCCGACCTGGGCTTCATGGACTTCGCCGGCGGCGCAGTCGTGCACATCAACGCCGGCATCGCGGCGCTCGTGGCCGCACTCGTCATGGGGAATCGCAAGGGCTTTCCGACGACCCCGATGCCGCCGCACAACCTGCCGATGACCGTCACCGGCGCCTGCATGTTGTGGGTGGGCTGGTTCGGGTTTAATGCCGGCAGCGCGCTGGCGGCGGACGGAGCGGCCGGCATGGCGATGCTCGTCACGCATACCGGTGCGGCGGCCGGCTCGATCGGCTGGATGATTCGTGAATGGATACGCTTCGGCAAACCGAGTGTCCTCGGTATCGTCACCGGCATGGTGGCGGGGCTCGGCACGATTACGCCGGCTTCGGGTTACGTCGGGCCGGGCGGTGCAATGGTCATCGGCCTGCTGGCTGGCCTCGTATGTTTCTCCGCGACGCAGGCGATCAAGCAGAAGTTCAAGATCGATGACTCGCTGGATGTCTTTCCCGTGCACGGCGTCGGCGGTTTCATGGGTATCCTGCTGACCGCGGTATTCGCCTCGTCGCAGCTCGGCGTCTTCAGCGGACTCGGCCTCGCCGAAGGGGCGACGATCGTCGGTCAGCTCGGCGTTCAGGCGATCGGTGCGGTGGCCACGGCGGCCTGGTGCGGCGTCGCGACGTGGGTGATCCTGAAGATCGTCGACGCACTGACGGGGCTGCGAGTGTCGCAGGACCAAGAGAACGTAGGACTCGACATCGTCCTGCACGACGAGCAGGGCTACAACCTGTAGGAAGCATCGGGCCGCCGCCCGTCGGCGGCGGCCCGGTAATCGTCAGGCGGAGTGGTGCGCGATCAGCTCACGCAGCGTCTCGGTGCAGTTGCCCAGTTTGAGTATCTCGGCACGGATGGATTCACCCATCTCCGCGTCCGGATCGACAATCGATAACTGTGTCAGCGCTTCGAGCTGCGCCGTTGACGGCTCACGCGCCAGCCAGTAGTGGAACGCGTCGTGCCTCGCGTGTTCCGGCGTGTGTTCCATGCCGGGCTTGAGCTTGAAGACCTGATTCTTGATGTAGTCTTCGTCAGGCACCATTTGCAGTTCCTGCCATTCTTTCGGGAACCGCATCATCTCCAGGTAGTCGTTGGTGTTCATGGGTCTCGGCTCTTTGACTTGGTTACCGTGTTCTTGCCGTGATTTTCGAGTATATCAAGCGATTTCTCCATCCGAACGTGTGGAATACCGTGACTCATGAACTCGTCCCCGACGGTTGCGAACCCGCAACGGCGATAGAAATCCACGGCGACGTGCCGAGCGTGCAGGAACAGCGTGCGCATCGAACGCGCGCGCGCGGAATCCTCGACGCCGCCAACGATGCGGCGCCCAAGCCCGCGGTTGCGTAGCTCCGGGATCACGAGCATCTGGCGTAACTGGCCAGCCTTATCGTCGTGCTCGATCAGTATCGCGCCGCCGGCGAGTCGATCGCCGTCGTAAAGGCCGATATGCGCGTGGCTCTTCTCGGCATCCAGGTCTTCGTCGTCGAGGTTCAGCCCGAGCGGTGCGCGCAGGATTTGCTGGCGCAGTTCGCAAAAAGCCCTGTAGTCAGGCGTGCCCCAGGCGAACTCGCGGATTGCCGTCATCGGAGATTCCGGGCGGGTCATGTCGCTGCGGCGCTGCGCCTTGCGTCATGCACGACGCGGACGCCCAGCAACACAACCAGAATGGCGACATAGATCAGCGGCTCCGTGAGGTCCTTCTTGACCTGCATGAAGAAATGCCAGCAGCCGGCGGCCGCGATCCCGTAGACCAGTTTGTGCAGGGTGACCCAGTTGCGGCCCAGCTTGCGCCGCCAGCCGCTGGTGGACGTGACGGCCAGCGGGATCATCGCCAGCAGCGCGACGAATCCGATCGTGATGAACGGGCGTTCGATAACGTCTTCGATGATCCGGTCGAGGTCGAAACGATGGTCCAGCACCAGGTAGTTCAGGAAATGCAGGGCGATGTACGTAAATGCGAACAGGCCGAGCATGCGCCTGAACTGCACGGGCCAGGCCTGTCCGATCGCGTAGCGGAGCGGCGTGAGGGCCAGCGTCAGGAGCAGGAAGCGGAGGCCCCACTCGCCCAAGGTGTCCTGAATGTCTTCGATCGGATTGGGGCCGAGTCGGAACGAGCCGATCTCGAACACGCGCAGCAACAGAACGAGCAGCGGTATCAGGCAGGCGATGAATACAACCGGCTTTCCGTAGCGGTTGATCGAGCGCAGGCTGGGCAAGATCGGTGGCGCCTTTAGAAGAACCGGCGCAAATCGAGGTCGCTGTAGAGGCTGGCGACCTGGTCCGCATAACCGTTGAACATCAGCGTCGGCTGTCGCTTACCGAACAGCCCGCTGCCGATGACCCGCTCGGTGGCCTGGCTCCAGCGCGGATGATCGACCTCCGGATTCACATTGGCGTAGAAGCCATATTCGTTGGGCGCCGCGAGCGACCAGGTGGTCGGCGGCATCTGCTCGGTAAAGCTGATGCGCACGATGGACTTGATGCTCTTGAAGCCATACTTCCACGGGACCATCAGCCTGAGTGGAGCGCCGTTCTGGTTGGGCAGGTCGACGCCATATACGCCCGTTACCATCAGTGTGAGGGGGTGCATGGCCTCTTCAATCGTCAGGCCCTCGACGTATGGGAAATCCAGCACGCCGCGTCGCTGCCCGGGCATTTCGGACGGGCGCACGACTGTCTCGAAGGCTACGTACTTCGCCCGTGAATTCGGTTTGAAACGCTTCAGCAGGTCGCCGAGCGGGATACCCTTCCACGGCACGATCATCGACCAGGCCTCGACGCATCGGAGTCGGTAGATGCGTTCCTCGATCGTGTGCGGTCCGACGATATCGTCGTAGTCGAACGTACCGGTGACATCGGCTTCACCATCGACCGTGACGCTCCAGGGTTTGGCCTTGAAATCCTTCGAGTATTTCGCCGGATCGCCCTTGTCGAGGCCGAACTCGTAAAAGTTGTTATAGCTCGTGATGTCGCTGAGCGGGTTCGGGACGAGTTCCGTCGCCAACGACGTCGCGGCCTGCACGGCCTGGTCAGGATTTTCGGAGCAGGCTGTCCCCATCAGCATGCCGGCGCCCGCGAGCGACGACGTCCGGATGAAGCTTCTCCGGTTGACGAAGTGCTTCTCCGACGTGATCTCGGACGATT
>CAZISL010000193.1:0-5478 GCA_964541975.1 uncultured Chromatiaceae bacterium
CGACACCGAGATGATCGGCTGCGAGTAGATTTCGAACTGGTCTTCTTTCAGCGCGGACTGCAGCAGTCCGAGCCAGTGAATCTCGCCGCGCTGGCGGGCCGAGACCTCGTCCTTGGCCGAATACACGTGCGCCTGTCCCCGACCGCGCTGCTTGGCGACGTAACAGGCGGAATCGGCTGCACTGAGGATATCCTTGATCGTGCCGCTCTCCTTGCCGATCTCGACCAGGCCGATGCTGACGCCGATCGTGAAGATCTTGTCCTGCCAGACGAAACGATAGTCGCGAACAGCCCTGATCACATCGTCGGCGATCTGCCGTGCCTTCGTCAGCGGACAGCCGAACAACAACATGCCGAACTCATCCCCGCCAAGCCGCGCGACGAAGTCCGACTCGCGCACCTGGTCTTTGATCAATGCCGAAACCTCGCGCAACAGGTTGTCGCCGGCCATATGCCCGCAGGTATCGTTGACGGCCTTGAAGCGATCGAGGTCGAGGTAGCACAGCACGTGCGATCCCTCGCCGTCGCGCACCGAATGCATCGATCCTTCGATCCGTCGCTCGAACTCGCGCCGGTTGATCAGGCCGGTCAGTGGATCGTGAGCGGCCTGATAGCTCATCTGCTGCGCAAGGCCGCGTGTCTCGGTGACGTCGTGCATGATCACAACGACGCCGCCCATCGAACCGTCGGGGCCCTTGATCGGCGATGCCGTCATCTCCACCGATAACTCCGCGTCGCCGTCGTTCGTGATCAACAACGCACGGCTGCCCATGCTGACGCGCCTCCGGTCGGTCAGGGAACGCAGAATCGGATCGCCCAGGTCGCGCCGGTCGCCCTCGTCGACCAGCTTGACGATCTCGCCAAGGCGTCGCCCGATCGACTCACTACGCGGCATTGCCGTCAGCTTCTCGGCCGCCACATTCATGTAGTCGATCTTGCCGTCGGAGCTCGCGGTAATAACGCCTTCGCCGATGGACTCGAGCGTGAACTGCGCCTGCCGCTTGCTCCGACCCAGCGCGGCCTCGACGCTCTTGCGATAGCTGATGTCGTGGCCGACCGTCAGAATTGCCTGTTCGCCGCGATAGTTAATGGCCGTGCTGACGGCATCGACCCACATGCCACGGTCGCCCCCGTTGATCAATTGCAGCTCGTAGCTTTCGTCGCTGTCCTCGCCCGCGAGTTGGGTCGATATCGCCTTGCGGACGAGCGATCGGTACGCGGGCCTGACGAGATCCGTGACGTGGCGCCCGATCAGCTGCTCGGGATCGAGTCCCATCGGTTCGGCGGCGCGTTCGTTGGAGAAGATGATGCGCTCGCGATGCACGAGTACGATGTCCGGCAGCGTGTTCGCGAGATCCTGAAACAGCGATTCACGCTGGCGCATCTGGGCATCCTTGGACGCCAACGCATCGAACAACTTGTTGATCACGCCGCCGAGTTCGTAGAGTTCGGACGGCAGATCGCGCCGCGAGATGCGTTTACCAAATGCCGCCGCTTCCGCCGAATCGACGACATCGTCATGCATTGCAGCGACCTGCCGGGCATAGCGCCGCCAGCGGCGCCATAACAGCCAGCAGGTGAATGCAAAGCCCGCGCAGGCCAATGCCAAGAGTGGAATCAGCCAGGCTTCGATCATGCTTTGTAGAATAGCCGATGCAACCCTCGCCAGACGGACACATTCACCATAATGCCCAGCATGAATCCGTACCGACCGCGGGCAGTTTACTTATCCTGTGATGTATAGTGCCGATCGCCGTCGCCCGACGATTTTTGACAGTTTTGCAGACCGATGCGAACCCGCAATGAATTTTGACCCCGATATCGCCAGAAAGAATATGATCCAGCAGCAGATCCGCTGCTGGGACGTCACTAACCCACGCGTGCTGGAGGTCATGCATGCGATACCTCGCGAACACTTCGTCAGCGAGGAATTCTCCGCACTCGCGTTCGTCGATGCCGAGCTGCCGCTCGACGCCACGTCGCGACAGATGATGCTGACGCCGCAGATGCAGGGCCGGATTCTGCAGGCCCTCGACCCGCAACCGCAAGATACGGTGCTGGAAGTCGGCACCCGCAGCGGTTACCTGACCGCTTGCCTGGCGCGTCTCAGCAGGTACGTGACGAGCATCGACGCATCCGCCGCACGCATCGACGCGGCGACAGAGCGGCTGGACAGCCTCGGAATCTCCAACTGTGACCTGCGCATGCAGGACGTCTACCAACGCAGCGAGCCGCATGGCTTCGACGTCATTGCGGTCACCGCGTCGATCGCAACGTACGACCCACGGTTCGAGCAGTGGCTGAACCCGGGTGGGCGGGCGTTTGTCGTCATCGGCGCAGCGCCAGCCATGGAGGCCTGCCTGATTACCCGCGATGCAAACGGCCAAACCGAAGTTCAGTCGCTCTTCGAAACCGTTATATCGCCCCTCAGGATCCCGGGCGAAACGAGGAATCCGCCGTTCCGATTCTGACGTATCAGCGTAACTGTGTAACGAAACGTAACGTTTAATCGATTCCGGCTGACACGAGGACGCGGCTCTGGTATATCGTGTCTGCGCCGTCACGATGCGGCGAAGCCGGATCGATGGACAGCATGGCGCCGGCAGACCGCAACCGCCGGAGACCCGCCCCACCTTGGAAATTCGTCTATGAAGAACAAGATCACCCTACTCGCGAATCTGGCACTGTCATTGGCGCTCGCGTCGAACGCGACTGCAGAGAGCCTGATCGATGTCTACCAGATGGCCCTGCAGAACGACCCGTCGATTCGGGAGGCCGATGCCAACCGGTCGGCCGAGCTGCAAAGCAAACCGCAGGCCCGTGGCCTGCTGTTACCGCAGATCGATTTCAGCGCGGACTGGACCGATCAGTCCTCCGACGGCTTGCAGAATTCGGCCTTCGGCGGACAGAACCTGCGGCAGGATTTCTCGACCGAGCAGGATGGCTGGCGCTGGAGCGTCAACCTGAGCCAGACGCTGTTTCGCTGGGACCAGTGGGTGTCGCTGAAGCGATCCAGCAAAGAAGTCGCGCGCGCCGAGGCCGACTATCTCGCGGCCGGGCAGGACCTGATGATTCGCGTCGCGACACGCTATTTCGACGTGCTGGCCACGCAGGACACGCTCGAGTCGGAGCAAGCGGCCAAGGAGGCGATCGCCCGTCAGCTGGAACAAGCGAAGAAGCGTTTCGAAGTTGGCCTGATCGCGATTACGGACGTGCAGGAGGCCCAGGCCGGTTTCGACGAAGCTGTCGCTGCCGAGATCCTGGCGAAGCGCACCCTGGCAAACGCCAAGGAATCCCTGCGCGAGATCGCGGGTTACTTCGAGGGTCCACTGGTCAGCCCCAAGAACGAGATCCCGCTGATCCCGCCGACGCCGGCTGACGAGGAGGTTTGGGTCGAGACTGCGCTGGCGCAGAACGCGACGGTTCTGTCGAATCAGATCGGTTCCGAGATCGCCCGCGACGACATGCGCGTCACACGCAGCGGCCACTTCCCCACCGTGGACCTGGTCGCCTCATACTCCGATACGGATGTCTCGGGTACCGGTACGTTCGCCGGGAACATCGGAATTCCATCCACATCGCCGATCGGCCGTGATGCCAGCGACGAGCAGGTCCAGATTCGTTTTGCCGTGCCGATATTCAGCGGCCTGAACCAATCGTCGCAGGTCAAGGAAGCCGCGTACCGCCATATTGCCGCGAAAGAGCGTTACGAGCGGGCCGCCCGCCAAGCCACACGGGAAACGCGCGACGCCTTCCTGGGTGTCACGTCGGACATCTCCCGCGTCAAGGCGTTGAAGCAGGCACTGGCATCGGCGCAGACGGCGCTGGAAGCGAGCGAAGCCGGTTTCGACGTCGGCACGAGAACGACGGTCGACGTGCTGATCGCCCGCCGCCAGTTGTTCGCTGCGGACGTCAACTATGCTCGTAGCCGCTACGACTACATCCTCGATGTGTTGCTGTTGAAACAGGCAGCCGGCACTCTCGGCGTCAACGACCTGGCCGAGGTCAACGGCTGGTTGGAGCAAGCAGCGGTTCAATAAGCTCGAGCACGCGCTCGAGCGTGCCGCGGTTATTCTCGACGGCGTTGCGGCCGGCGCCGCCGCGCAACTCGCATTCCTGGCGATTCCGCAGCAATGCCAGCGTGTGCACGGCCAGTTCGTCGGCGCTATGGATCACCTGCGTCGATCCATCGGCAATCAGCAATTCCGCGATATCAGGCGCATTGAAGTTGTTCGGCCCTGCGAGCAATGGCAAACCCAGCGCCGCCGGTTCCAGGAGGTTGTGGCCACCGATGGGTACCAGGCTGCCGCCGACGAATGCGACGTCGGACGCCGCATAGAACGTCATCAACTCGCCCATGCTGTCGCCGAGAAACACCTGCGTATCGGCTGAACAAGTGTCTCCACTACTGCGCCGAACGCACGACAGACCGGCCTTGTCGACGAGATCGGCAACCAGTTGAAAACGCTCCGGGTGACGCGGGACCAGGATCAACAGCGCATCCGGCATTTCCTCGAGCACCCTGGCGTGCGCCGCCAGAACGTACTGCTCCTCGCCATCGTGCGTGCTGGCCGCGACCCATACGGACCGGTTGGGTGCATTCTCTTCACGAAATTCCCGCCCACGCTCCCACACATCCGTTGGCAAGCGGAAATCGAACTTGATGTTGCCGGTCACCCTGACCCGTTTCGGATTGGCCCCGAGTGAGATGAACCGATCGGCGTCCGTCTGACTCTGTGCGGCGATCACGATGCCGTGCGAGAGCGTCTCCCTGAATAATCCGACCACCCGCCTGTAGCGCGCGACCGAGCGCGGCGACACGCGAGCGCTCGCGATGACGAGCGGTATCTTGCGCAGCCCGCACTCGCGGAACAGGTTCGGCCAGAGTTCGGTCTCGACGATGATGACGAGCCCCGGATTGGCACGATCAAAAAACCGTCGCACCGCGGCGGCCAGGTCATACGGCACATAACAATGTACGACCTTGTCGCCGAACAATTCCTGAACGCGCTCGGAGCCGGTCGGGGTCATCGTGGTCAACACGAGCTTGCGGTCGGGATACCGCTCGAGCAGGGCCCGGACCAGCGTCGCGGATGCCATGACTTCTCCGACGGATACGGCGTGAACCCAGATGCTCGGCTGATCGATTCGACAATCGACGAAGCCGAAGCGTTCGGCGATTCGTTGGCGATACGGTGGATTGCTAAGACTGCGCCAGAACAGGTGCAGCAAAAGTATCGGAGTTGCCACGTAAGTCAGCATCGCGTAAACGAAGCGCAACATGCTGGCGATACCTAGCTGGCGACGATGCGCAGCGACGAATACGGCACGTCAGGATAGCTTCTTCATCGACTCGATGATTGACGTCGTCGAACGACCTTCCTTGAAAGTCAAAACCTCGACCGCGCCACCATTCGCCAACACGGCGTCCGCGCCGGCGATTTCTTCGGGCTTGTAGTCGCCACCCTTCACGAGGACA
>CAZISL010000194.1:0-13865 GCA_964541975.1 uncultured Chromatiaceae bacterium
GAGGAGGGCGACTACGGCTGGTGCCTCGAATGTGGCGAACCGATCGACCCGCGGCGGCTGGAGCACGATCCGGCTGCGCCGCTGTGTATCGGGTGCGCGAAGAATGCCGAGAAGGCGTGAGCGGGGTCGGATCGAGCTCAACCGATCACCGCGAGCTCGCTATGCGGTATCCTTCGCCTCCTGCGAAATCTCGCAAGCGCTCGCAATGCCCCGGTAGCTCAGCTGGATAGAGCGTCCGCCTCCTAAGCGGAAGGTCCCAGGTTCGAATCCTGGTCGGGGCACCATTCCCGCGATCCCGGGTCTAGATGCGATCATGAGCGCGGCCAGGAATTACCTCCCTTCAGGTCTGGATTGCAACCGCTCGTCGGCGTTAGACTCGCGTCACTAAAAATAACAACAAAGGGGTGTGTCATGGCCGAGCTTCACTTCGTCAAATCCTCCGGTGCTCTGAACCCCGCCGATCCGGACACCGAGGCCGTACTGAATAGTCTCACCGTGGGCGAGGTCGTCAGTGCGAACCTGCATCGTCCGAGTGCCGCTCGTCAGTATGCCCGTCGCTGGTATGCGCTGGTGACGCTGGGCTACGAACATCAGGATCGCATCGCGGATTATGAGAAATTCGTGGATGCATGTCTCGTTGCAGGCGGCTACGTCGAGTTTGCTCCGCGGCTCGACGGATCCACGGTGAAGGTTCCGGTTCGGCCATCGTTTGCGAAGATGAGCGAGCTCGATTTTGATCAGCTATGTCGTTCGACCCGGGCGGTCTTGTCGGCGATTGTCGGCTGCGAGAATCGGGTGCTGCAGGCCGCGGAATAGGCGCGGGCCTCCGTTCGACAAACGCAGTCGCAGGCCAGCCGGGGAGTTCCGCGCGCGCCTCGTGCCAGCTGCTTAGGCTTTTTTAATAGCTTTATTTATCAGTATCTTAATTAATTTAATTAAGATCATTTATCCACTTGGAGTGCTCGCCATGCGCACGTTCTTGATCGGTCTATGCTTGTTCTTCATCCTGCCTGTCGTGACCGCCGGCAACCACGCGAACCCGGAACCGTCACCAATCGCCATCATCGGCACCGGCGAAGTCGGCGCGGCCCTCGGTGTCAGTTGGGGGCGCCTCGGTCATCCGATCATCTACGGCAGTCGCAGCCCCGACAGCGACAAGGTGCGCGACCTCGTGGCGCGCAGCGGGGATGCCCGTGCCGTGTCATCGACCGAGGCCGCGCAGCATGCCGACATCGTCGTCATGGCCACGCCGGTCAAGGCGGCGCTCGAGTTGCTTCCGCGGATGGGCGATCTCGACGGCAAGATCCTGATCGACCCGATGAACGCGCTGACGTTCGACAACGAGCGACAGCGTGTCGGCACCTACACTGAGCTGGTGGCGGAGCAGGTCCAGGCGCTCGCCAAGGGTGCGCACGTCATCAAGGCGCTGAGCCTGACCAACGTCAGGAACATGAATCCCGAGCGGGTATTCGCAGAGCTGATCTCGGTGCCGGTCGCCGGAGACGATCCGGACGCCAAGCGCGTCGTCATGCAACTCGTCGAGGAGCTCGGCCTGGACGCCACCGATGTCGGCGAGCTTTATAACGCGCGGTACCTCGAGGCGATGGCCCCGCTCTACGTCTACATGAATGCATTCCACCGGCCACCCGGTGGCTTCGAATATCACTTCACGGCGTCGCCGGCCGACTAGTGATGCGGCATCTGTCCGGGTGCCGGCGTGCCCGGGCGCCCCAGTTCAGGCGACGTCCATCTTATCGTCAGGCCTGTCGGAACATTCGAATGATCTCGGTAAAATTCTTCGCCTGAATCTTCCTCGACGCTGCGGCAGTCCGACCTAATCGGGGCAACTTGCTCAGCTCGACGCGCGTTGTTACTGCATGCCGTTTGTGACTCGAAGCAGTCAGCCCAATTGCAGCCAATAATGTGATTATTCTCCAGGCCGAATTCACATCGATGCGATCTTGACCGGCTTCGGCCGAGGGATTTAAACTGACCCTTCCGGTGACGCGGATTTTGAGGCTCTTTAAGGGGAGGTTAGCTTCATGCGCGTTTTATCATTCCGGGTCGACGGTGCTGTTTCAGGCATCTGGAGTTTCCCAAGATTCCTTTCTTTGACCTGCGTGTCGTCGCTGTTGCTGGCGGCAGGTGTGGCAAGTGCCGCCAGTACTTCGTTTTCCGGCACCCTGATCGACGTAAGCGAGCCTGGCGGATCGGCAACAACGCCCGTATTCACCGGTGCGGCCGTCGACGATCGTTTCTTCGGAAACTTTGTCTACGGCAATATCGCCGGGCTGGCGGACTCCATCACTATGGAACCGAACGAGGTCGATTGGGAGTTTATCGGCGCACCATGGTCGGCATTCCTCAACAATGGATCGGTCGGCGTTTCAGGTAGCGAGGTCTACGTCAATATCCAGGACAATAAGGCGCTCGATGCTGAAGAAGCCGCCTTCGTGTCCGATCTGCTGGGTTTCAACGTTGCGGAGGGCACACTCGCTGATGTCTGGTCGGTCGGCGCGCTTTCCACCGGCGCCTTTGAGCAGGATCCGGATCCCACGGATGGTGACGATACCGAAGAGCTGTTCAACGGTTCGCTGTTTGAGCTGGCCTATTTGTCGCTGGACACCAATACCATTCCGAACCTTTCTTATAATCCGAATCCACCCGCGCTGAGCGAGGTCGATATCGCTATCTTTTCCATCCAGGAGGCGGATGCGGCCGGCGATGTGATTTTCGATGCGATTGGCATTGTGGATACCACCGTCATCCCGGTTCCGGCGGCGATCTGGCTATTTGGGTCAGCGCTGGGGCTGCTTGGCTGGATGCGGCGAAAAGCACGCTAGACCCTGTCGGTTGATTGATACCAGGAGCCCGCTTCACGGCGGGTTTCTTTTTGCCGCTGTAAAGGTCCGGTTGTTGGCGAGATGCTTACGAATGATCACGATTGGCCGTCAACGGTCGATTAAACCAGTAAACTGATAGCCCGTCACAGATTGGAATATCGATGAGAAGCATATTCGCGTGCCTGGTGCTCAGCCTCGCCATGCTGGCCGCGCCTTTGGCCATTGCCGATAAAGCGATCCTCGCCGGCGGCTGTTTTTGGTGCATGGAAAGTGACTTCGAGTCGCTCGACGGCGTGACCGACGTCATCTCGGGTTTTATCGGCGGCACCGCGGAAAACCCGACCTACAGCGGTGACCACACCGGGCACTATGAGGCGGTTGAAATCACCTATGATCCCAGCGTCGTCTCCTACGAGGGAATCCTGGCGCATTTCTGGATCAACATCGATCCGTTCGACGCGGAAGGGCAGTTCTGCGACAAAGGGCCGAGCTATTTCAGCGCCATATTCGTCGCCGATCCGCAGGAACGTGCCCTCGCTGAAGAATCCAGGCAACGTGTAGTCGATAGATTCCCCGACCAGAAGGTGGTGACGCCCATTCTCGATACAAGCACCTTCTACCCCATTCGCGGCGATGAGAGCTATCACCAGGACTATTACAAGAAAAGCCCGATTCGTTACAAAGCTTACCGCTGGAGTTGCGGGCGCGACGCTCGGTTGCGCCAGCTCTGGGGCGCAGGCGCGATTCAGAAGGACCAATAGCGAGCTTGATCCCGGCGGGCCCACGCCAGATCCGCAGCATATAAAGTGGATCGATGCCGATGGGTTGCAGGCGTGGAGCATGGAAAGCAACCATCGAACCGTTATAGCGCAACCGCAGCACTGATGGATTGTGAGGCAGTTACTCCGCACGGCGCTCACGGAGACCTATGCTTTGCGGATGGGACAGCGACCGAGAGAAATCGATCACGGCTACCCGGCAAACTACTTGGTTTAGGGATGCATTCCGGTCGATCGCGCGCCGATTTGCTGAAACTCTCAGCAGTTGACGCTAAGTGCCGTTGGGCTCGTTGCCTCGTGGGCTGTCGGTTGGACTTCCCCGGGCCGTACGCGAATTAAGCAACGATCTCTGCCGAAACTCGTTTCGAGTGCAGTTTTAGCGCGAACGCACGTCAATTAGCGCTCCGCAGCGCGTCGTCAAACATCTATACCTGACAGAACGTTTTCAACCATCGCAGCGCGCTCGCCGCTGCAGGAAGGGAGTTTCTGTCATGACCAATATTCGCGGACGCCTTGGTATGGCGTTGCCCTTGTGGCTCGCATTCAGTCTGGTCGCATCTGCAACCGTTCCCGATTGGAGTGGCGCCAACATCAATCAGGGACGCAAAAAGCGGCCGGAATCTCCCGATTTACGCCGGCAATCCACCGACAGCGCACACATGTTGCAGTTGTACGAGACGTGGATGGTCGAGCTGTTCTGCAAGAAGTCACGTAATCGCGAGAAGTTTGTTGGCTCCGGGAAAGCTTGTACGCCCGAAACCGTCCAGAAGCTTGTCGGTCGGTGCAGCGAAAAGATTCGCACACGCGGGGCGATCGCCTATTTCAAGGATGCGCCGGAGGGCGTGGAGTTCATGCGAATCGTTCAGGCCTACCAGGTTTGTTTGGGTCGAGGTGCGGAGCGAATGCAGTCACGCAAAAAAACTCGCAAGTCTCGCGCAGCGGATGGGAGTTAAGGCCATGGCTCAATCAAGGAACGCATGCAGAAGACTCCTGCCGCTTGTCTTGATGGCAACGCTGGAATGCCTCGGCACGTTGCCGGCTGGTGCCGCTCAGCTGCCGCCATACTACTCCGGGTGGGAGTATTGGTATTACGCCGGGTGGCCCGGAGGCGGACGCTACGATGCGGAGCCGGAGGCGAAAGCGGCGATCACCACGGGCTTCGAGGAAGTCTATGGTTGTCCCGCATCGCTGCAGACGACGGGCATCTGGTACTGGGGCGAGTACTCGGTGTACCAGCATCCAGCAGGCTACCTGTCGCAGGGCGATCACGATTTCAAGTTGCACTATGCGAATAATCCTCCGGCATGCGACAACCACGTCTCACGCGACGTGACCCTGCGCAAACAGCGGGTCGTCAGACCGCCGGTCTGTAGCGCCGGGTATGGCGGTCCCTTCGAGATTGAGCCGGATGGCCCTTGGTATGCGTGCCGGGACGATGAGCAGAATTTCTTCGAGAATCCCCTGACGCCCGATTGTGCGCCGACGGCCGGCAATCCGTGCGAGCTGACGACGGGCGCGAAGGTCGAGAAGGTCGTCGACTATGCGGGACCGGGTATCGAATTCTATCGAACGTTCCGATCGAACCTGCTCGCTAACGTCGCCGCGGAAGCGTGGCCCATTTCGCACGCGCCATACGGCGTTCTCGGCGGCAATTGGATACACAACTATGCGGCGGCGATCATCTTCCAGCCGTCGCCATTCAAAGTCACGCATCTCTTGCGACCGGATGGCTCGCTGGTGAAGCTGACGGAGATTGAGCCAGGCGTCATGATTGCGGAGAACGGCTCCGGATTGCAGGTTCGCGGCATCGGCGCGCTCGAGTACGGGAGCGACCTCACTGTTTACCTGCCGACGGGCGCAAAGGAAGTCTACAAGTGGCATAGATCATCTTCGATGGGTGCGCCCAGGCCGTACCTGAAGGAACTTCATGATCCGTTGGGGAACGCTACGACGATCAACTACCAGGTTGATGCCCTGGGCCTCGAAGTCGGTGACGTCATCACATCCGTAGTAGGCCCATTCGGTCATGCGCTCGCGTTCGAATACGCATCGGTCTATGTGCCATTCGGGCAGAGCAAGTTTTCGTTGGACTACCTAATCGATCCCGCGGGTCAGAAGATCGATTTCATTCACGATCAGAACGATCCGTCGACCGCCGGTAACTGGCTTGAAGGCGTGATCTATCCCGATCAGGCTACGGTTGATTATCGATACGAAGACCACACGCCTGGATCCGGGGTGCCGTCTGACTATTACGTCAGAGGCATCATCGACGAGCACGGCCATGAATTCGCGACGTTCGATTATTACGATGTCGAGACTTCACAGCTGGATCAGCGCGTCAAGTCCACGCGCCATGGCGCATTCGAATCTACAGAGTTTGCATACGCCTACACGGGTGAATCGGCGACGGTCACTGACGCGCTCGGTAACGAAACGATCTATCAGTTTCAGGCCACCTCGGGCACCGACCCGCATGCGGCCGTGCCGAACTGGGTGGCGAGGAACCCTGACGTTGTCGACTATCCGGGCGGTGTCTCATCGATCCAGGTCAATGAGTCTGGCGGGCAGCGGCGGATCGTCGAGACGATCGACGAGAACGGTGTCCTGGCCCGCTATGTATATGACGACTACCACATGACGCAGAAGCTGGAGGGCTACGATGTCGATGCCGGTCGGTTCCTCAGGGAAACCCACTATGAGTACCTGAATTCAACAAGTGATTTGAAGACACGCGTGCGGATTAGGAGCATCGCGTGTGCGGGGAAATGGAGTGAATCGATTATCACCTATCTCCCGGGCACTCAATGGGTAACCAGCGAATCAACAACGGGTTATGCGCCCGGGGACTGCTCGAATCCGGTGAGCCGCACCACGACGTACTCGGACTTCAACGCGTTCGGGCAGCCGCGCCGGATCGAAGGCCCGAGAGGTATTGAAAGTACCAGCATCGAATACTTTGAATGTCAGGCGGGTGGGGCATGCGGACAGGTCCGTTCGGTGACGAACGCACTCGGGCATGTGACGCAGTACCCCGACTACGACGCTCATGGCCGGTTGCTACGGACGATCGATCCGAATGGAGTCACGACGTCGCTGTCCTACTCCTCGCGCGGGTTGCTCGAGACGATCGCACGTCAGCACGATGTTCAAACCCGCTTGATTGAATTCGACTACGATGCGGCGGGTTTACTCGATTTCGTCCGGCTGCCCGAAGGCGTCACCTTCGACTATCGATGGAACGAGGCGCACTTACTGGAATCCGTCATCGATTCCGCCGGAAACCGGATCGAGTATGCCTACGATGCGCGTGGTCGGCGGATCTCCGAGCGGATTGTGGATTCCGCCCTGGTTACGCGGAAGTCGGTGGCGTTTGAGTACACCGCCCGCGAGTTGCTGGCGACTGTCCGGGAAGGCGTGAACCCGGCGACCGTCATCAATTACGATGATGCCGGAAACCCGGTGGCGGTGACGGATCCGAACTCCGAGGGCACGATATTCGAGTATGACGCGCTGGATCGCTTGGTCAGGATGACCGATCCGGTCAACGGTCCGGCGATGTCGACGGAATACTACTACGATGTTCACGACAATGTAGCGTTTGTCGGAGCTCCGAATGGCGCCGTTACGACCTATTCCTACGATGATCTCGGGAACTTGCTGCGCGAGGTCAGCCCCGATCGGGGTCTGACCCTGTACGGTTATGACCCTGCCGGCAATCTGACGTGCAAGGCCGATGCCCGGACGACGAACGGCGTGGACTATTCGAATTGCGCAGCCGCGCGTGCGAGCGGCGCGGCGTGGGTCTACACGTACGATGCGTTAAACCGTGTCGATACGATCGACTACCTCGATACGCCCGCCATCCCCGACGTCGATTACGACTACGACAGCGGTCCGAATCATCTCGGACGTCTGACGAGTGTGCTCAATGCCACCGGGGCAGGGCAGACGGTGTTGACCGATTTCGCGTATGACGTATGGGGTAACCGTACAGCGCAGATCGAGATTGCACCGGGCAGATCCGGTACCGTCACCAATTCTGTGTCCTACGTGTATGACGGCAACGACCAGCTGACGCGCATGACGTATCCGAATGGTCGCGTCATCAACTACGCTCGGTCGAATGGTCGCATCACGAGTGTGACGACCGATTCGCCGTTCGACGACACGACGACGACACTGGTCGAATTCGCCAACTACTTCCCCTTCGGGCCCACGGGAATCATTCGATTTGGTAATGGATGGAAGCATCACCGGGGAATAGACGCCGCGTATCGGCCCATTGATTTAATCCTGACGAATCCTGACGGAATAGCGGATTTCCAGTCCTATTCGCTGGACTACGCGGGAAATGTGTTGTCCATCGTGGATCAATTCGAGCCGGCCGATACGATCAGTTTCGAATACGATGCACTAAGTCGTCTTGTGGACGATTCGAGGATCGACGGTGATTCGTTCGCAGATACCTATGTGTACGATCCGAGCGGGAATCGACTCGTACGCCACGCCGACCGGTTGGGATACGGTGATCAGTCGATCGCGCTCGTCGGCTACTCAAACCGTCAATCGTCGGTCAACTCATCACCGGTCGTTCACGATGCCGCCGGCAATGTACTCGAGAACGGTACGGGTCTCAGGGCCTTTTACGATAGTGCCAACCGAATCTCCAGCCTGAACCAGGGAGGTAACTCGACCACGCACCTATACAATGGTGCGGGCGCACTCGCCAAGATGGTTCGTCGAAGCAACTGCAGCTGCACGTGTCAGTTCACACATGAGTACTTCGCGTTCGCCCCCGACGGTCGCGCGCTGACGCACTACTCCGAAAACCGGGTACGGTTCTCGACGGACTACATCTGGCTCGATGGCATCCCGATTGCTGCGATCGAAGAACGGTTCGGATCCGATGGTTCGCATCAGGAAGGCTCGACGGTCATCACTTATCTACACGCGGATCACCTGGGATCGCCGGTTCTGGGTACGGATAGCGCGGGAACCATCGTCTGGGAGAACACACCCGATGCCTTCGGCGGAGCAGTGATTTCAACTGCCGGACCGGATATCCGGCTCAGGTTCCCCGGCCAGTTCGACTTGGGCGTAGGAGGGGTTTATTACAACTACTTTCGCGACTACGACAGTCAGAATGGAAGGTATCTGCAGTCGGATCCGATCGGATTGGTCGGCGGCTTGAATACCTATACCTACGGTTTCAATAACCCGATGGCTAACACGGATCCCTATGGGCTCATTAGTCTTAGCGAGATATCGGCGAACCTCGGCCTGCGTGAAGCCTCGCGCGATCCGCGAATGCGCGGAGCCCTGTCGTATCTAGCCGCAAAACTCGCCGAATACGCGGCAAACGAGACTTGCGATCCGGTGCTGCGCGGTATATCAAATCTGGGTGCCGCCGGTTTCGCGCTCACGAGTGGTGCGCAGTTCGGGGTCGCGGCGTTAGGGTCTTTCGTCGTGGCCGGAAGTGCAGCAACGACGGGGATCGGTATTCCGGCATCGATTGGTGCGGGGGCGCTCGGTGTCGTTTTCACGGGCATCGCCGGAATGGGGGCGGTTGAGTCGACGCGTTACCTGGAGGAGTCTGTCAGGAGCTTCAAGGGCGAGTCGGACTGCGACGAGGGGCGTCCATGCCGCGAGCGATAGATGGTGAATGAAAAACAATCATCGACGAACGTTTGGAAATATCGCGCGGCGATCGCGGGTTCCGTCGTCGTCACCAGCGGTTTGTTGTATGTCGGCTGGTTGCTGATTCCGGAAGAGTATTTCCTCCCGGTGCTTATCCCCCTGGCAGTTCTCGGCGGTTTCGCATTGGATCGGTTCATCGCGCGCAAGAAATCTGCGCGCGATGACGAATAGCGATTAGTAGCGGCCACTTTTTCCCCGTCCGGGTGAGATTTTTGCCGTTCTCGCGTCAGTACTCCATTGAGCGTCCCGAATAACTGTGCATTCAGCTGTTCGGGGCGCCGCGATCAATGGTTGGCACGGGGGCGAGCAGGCATGTGCGATCAGGGCGAAAAAGAGGTGGTCACGGTCCTGCACGAGACGCAGAGGCGGATCGATCATCGCCTGAAACGCGTTTTCGACGCGGAGACACGCGGGATCCTCCAACAAGCGCAGGTCCACATCCATGAAGCGCTGCTGTTGTTGGGTTGCGATTTCGCCGGCGATTCAGGCCGCGGTTGCGGAGTTTCTTTCGAACCAGGCGTACAACGCGCCTCCCAGCAGGAGCTTACTGGCGCCGGCGACTGCGATGCCGGGTGCGAGCTCGACCGGGTTCCAGATCATCCAGACCATCAACCCGCCGGATGCCAGGGGCGTAACGGGGCAGCCCGATACCCGGTAAGGCCGTTCGAGCTGCGGCTCGCGTATTCGCAGGATGACGACCCCGGCAACGGCTAGCGCCGCGAACACCTCACTGGCGGCGAAATTTTTTGCTTTCAAGCGTCGCCGGGCCGGTTACAATCGCGTTCGTCGAAAACATTGCTGGACGGCCGTCGATACCGCGGGCATGCAGAAGAAAATTACCAAAGGCCTCGATATCCCCCTGACGGGTGCGCCGGAGCAATCGATCACGACCGCGACCCCGGTCGGCTCGGTGGCGGTCATCGCGCTCGACTATCTCGGGCTGAAGCCGGCGCTGCACGTTGCCCCCGGCGACACGGTGCGGCTCGGCCAGCCACTGTTCAGCGACAAGAGTACGCCCGGCGTAACGGTCACGGCGCCAGGCAGCGGCGTCGTCGAGGCCGTCAATCGCGGCCTCCGCCGCAAGCTGCAATCCATTGTCATCCGGCTCGACGACGATGACGGCCGCGAGGCCGTCGAGTTCGCGCGCTACGCCCGCGACGAACTCGACACGCTCGATCCCGATCTCGTCCAGCAGAATCTGACGGCATCGGGCTTGTGGGCGTCGTTGCGGACGCGGCCTTTCAGCAAGGTGCCGCCCCCGGACAGCGCGCCGCATTCGATCTTCGTGACGGCGATCGACACGAATCCGCTCGCGGCGGATCCCGAGGTTGTGCTCGCCGACCGCCAGGACGATTTTCACGACGGCCTGAAGCTGCTGGCACGCCTGCGCGGTACGCGGGTCTTCCTGTGCAAGAAACGCGGCGCGGCGGTGTCGGCGCCTGCTGGCGACGCGTTCGTCACCGCCGAGTTCTCCGGCAAGCATCCCGCGGGACTCCCGGGCACGCATATTCACTTTCTCGACCCGGTGAGCGCCAACAAGACGGTCTGGTATATCGGCTACCAGGACGTCGTCGCGATCGGTGAATTGTTCCGCACCGGCGCGCTGCCGACCGAACGCATCGTGTCGCTGGCCGGACCGATGATCAAGAACCCGCGCCTGCTGCGCACGCGGGTCGGCGCGAGCATCGACGAACTGGTCGCTTTCGAGCTCAAGTCCGGCGAGTGCCGCGTGCTGTCCGGTTCGGCGCTGTCGGGCCGGCGCGCTGCCGGCTGGGGTTCCTACCTGTGGCGGTATCACCAGCAGATCAGCGCGGTCCGCGAGGGTCGCGAACGCACGTTGTTCGGTTGGCTGCGGCCCTGGGGCGAGCGCTTCTCGGCCGCGAACGTGTTTTTCTCGGCGCTGTCGCGTGGCCGACGCGATTTCGCGCTCAGCACGTCGCAGCATGGCAGCAAGCGGGCGATGGTGCCGATCGGGTTGTACGAGGAGGTCGTGCCGCTGGATATTCTGCCGACGCAGCTGCTCCGGGCGATCCTGGTCGGCGATACCGATACGGCTCAGCAACTCGGCTGCCTCGAGCTCGACGAGGAAGACCTGGCGCTGTGCTCGTTCGTGTGCCTGAGCAAGTACGACTTCGGGCCCAGCCTGCGCGAAACGCTCGACACGATCCAGAGGGATGGCTGATGGGACTCCGACGGGTACTCGATCGGGCTCGGCCGCTGTTCGTCAAGGGTGGCCGCTACGAGCATTTGCACGCCGTGTTCGAAGCGATCGACACGTTTTTCTATACGCCGGAAGACGTCGCGAGCGTCGCCCCGCACGTGCGCGATGGTCTCGACCTGAAGCGCGTCATGATCTACGTCTGGCTCGCCGTATTTCCATGCGCGCTGTTCGGCTCGTGGAACGTCGGATTCCAGGCCAACGTCGCCATGGCCGACCTCGGCGTGCTCGCGGCGCCGGACTGGCGCGGTGAATTCCTCGCGGCGTTTGGCCTCGGCTACGATCCGCTCAGTGTCCTCGACTGCCTGGTCCACGGGTTGCTGTATTTCCTGCCGATTTATCTCGTGGCGTTCTTCGTCGGCATCGCGTGGGAAATCCTGTTTGCCGCCGTCCGTAATCACGAGGTCAACGAGGGCTTCTTCGTCACGTCGATCCTGTTCGCCTTGATCCTGCCGCCGACGATCCCGCTGTGGCAGGTGGCGCTCGGCATCAGCTTCGCCGTCGTGTTTGCCAAGGAAGCGTTCGGCGGCACCGGCAAGAACTTCCTGAATCCCGCGCTTGCGGGTCGCGCGTTCTTGTTCTTTGCTTACCCGGCGCAGATTTCCGGTGACGCGGTCTGGACGGCGGTCGACGGCTTCAGCGGAGCAACGCCACTGACGATCGGCACCGCCGGCGGCGTCGATGCGATCGTTGCGGCAGGCGACTACGGCGCGTCGGGTACGGGCGCAGAATGGGCGGCATGGATGGACGCCTTTATCGGCAACATCTCCGGTTCGATCGGGTCTACGTCCGCTCTGCTGTGCCTGCTCGGCGGACTGTTCCTGCTGGTCACGAAGATCGCGTCGTGGCGCATCGTCGCCGGCGTATTTCTTGGCATGGTCGCGACGGCAACGGCATTCAACTTGCTCGATGGCGGCATCAATCCGGCCATGCAGCTGCCATGGCACTGGCACCTCGTCACCGGCGGATTCGCGTTCGGCATGATGTTCATGGCGACGGATCCGGTCAGCGCCAGCATGACCAGCGCGGGCCGCTGGATGTTCGGCGCGCTGGTCGGTTTCCTGACCGTGCTGATCCGCGTTCTGAACCCGGCGTTCCCGGAAGGCATCATGCTGGCGATCCTGTTCGCCAACCTCGTCGCGCCGCTGATCGACTGGGGCGTCGTACAGGTCAACGTGCGGCGCCGGCTCAGGCGGGAGCGTTCGTATGACTGAGCGGCGCGACGACTGGCAATACGTCTTGACGGTCGCGGTCGCCGTCTGCCTGGTCTGTTCCGTGCTCGTATCCGCGTCCGCGGTGCTCCTGAAGCCGCGGCAGGTGGCCAACATCACGCTCGACAAGCAAAAGAATCTGCTGTGGGCCGCCGGCCTGTTCCGACCGGGCGATTCGCCCGGCGGGATCGCGGAGATCATGCAGCGTGTCGAGGCCAGCGTCGTCGACCTCGACGAGGCGCGCCCTGTCGACGACATCGACCCGGCATCGTTCGACGAACGTACCGCCGCCCGCGATCCCGACACCAGAATCGCGATCGATGCGGCGGACGACATCGCGGCGATTCGACGGCGCAGCCGCTACGCGACGGTATACCGGGTCATGGACGGTGATCGACTCGAGCAGTTGATCCTGCCCGTCTACGGGTCCGGTCTGTACTCGATGCTCTATGGCTTCCTCGCGCTCGGGCCGGACCTGCAGACCATCGTCGGCCTCAAGTTCTACGAACAGGGCGAGACCGCCGGTCTCGGCGCGCGCGTCGACAGCCTGCAATGGCTGGCGCAATGGGGCGGCAAGAAGGCGCTCGACACGTCGGGGCGGCCGATCATCCTCGTCGTCAAGGGCGGCGTATTCCCCGGCGATCCGGACGCCATCCATAAAGTCGACGCCATCTCCGGCGCGACGATTACCTCGACCAGCGTGCAGGACCTGCTGCATTACTGGCTCGGCGATAACGGGTTCGGACCCTATCTGAAATCACTGCGCGGGCAGTCGACCGAGGACACCTGAAGATGGAATCGAACCGCAAGATCGTGCTCGACCCGGTCATCGACAACAATCCGATCACGTTGCAGATGCTCGGCATCTGTTCGGCGCTGGCCGTCACGACTTCGCTCGCGGCCGCGCTGCTGATGTGCCTGGCGCTGACCTTCGTCCTCGTATTCGCCAACGCCGGGGTCAGCGCGATCCGCAATCGAATCCCGACGAACATCCGCATCATCGTGCAGATGACGATCATCGCGTCGCTGGTGATCATCGTCGACCAGGTTTTGCGCGCCTATGCGTTCGACCTGTCCAAGCGTCTGTCGGTGTTCGTCGGCCTGATCATCACAA
>CAZISL010000195.1:0-6147 GCA_964541975.1 uncultured Chromatiaceae bacterium
CAGCGCACCGCGTTCCTTGAACGACGCGGTGAATTGCAGGTTCTCGAATTTCAGGTAGAGGTCGAGACCGAGGATCCCGGACAGCGTGACCGACTTGCGAAACGGCGTGCGCTCGACGCAGCCGTCGATAGCGGCGGCTGCGTTGCGGACGTCCGCGAGTTCGATGTCCTTGACCATTGCAGAGAGTTAACAGTCGAAGTGCAGACCGCGGTTGCCGATTCCGGGAGGTCCCGGCGCGCGCCTATTCGGGCGCCGGCACAACGTACTCGCTACTCACTTCGTAGTGCGACCCGTCTTTCGCCCGCAGGTTGATCTCCCACACTTCTTCGTCGGGGATGGCCGTCCGCTCGTGCCCGGGGAGCTCGCGCTCATCATCGACCTGGATGCCCCACACGCGTATGTGCCGCACACCCACAACCGGTATCTTGTCCTCGGCAAAATTGGCCATGAAGTCGCGCGACAGGCCTTGCTTCGCCCAAACGACGTAGCCCCGATCCTTGATCGCTGCAATCTCCTCGGGCATTTTCGGGGAATCTGTCATCTAGGCGTCACCTTAGTCTTCGATTGACCACATTATTGTTGTCGGAAAAATTATAACTGCTTTGCCGCACCCGACGCATGCCTGCAAGAGGATTACGAAGAGCGCAACGCCGCTCGCAGGAACGTCGTGGTCGTCGGTTTCGTCTATGCCAACACCAAGAGCCTGATGTATGCGAACGACGCCGAGAAGATTCGCCGCTATTACTTCTTACCGATCAGCCGGTCCTTGGCCAGGTGCTTGACGATGGACTTCGACTCCTGATCGTAGGCGACGTATGGCCGCGGCTGGCTGACGTCCTGTTTGAACTTAAGCGTCGACTCGATCGCCCAGACCGAGTCCTCTTTCTCGACCGATAACATCTGCGTGGCGATCAGCACTTCCGCTTTCGCCATGACGAACTGGGGCTCCACGTATTCCGCCACCTGGACGTTCCAGACGTTGAAGTAATAGGTCGGCCTGACGTTAACGGTGGTTTGTGGATTCGCATCCTTCACCTTTATATCGCTGTTGGCGTCGATGAGCTGCGTCACCAGCACCGCATCGGCGCCGACCCGGTCGATCATCTCGATATAGGTAGACGTCGTCATCGGCGTGTTCGAATCCATCATCGACGTACTGGCCACCGACTTCGTCCCGCGTTCCTCCAGCAAGCTGACAATGCGTTTCTCCAGCGTCCTGCGCGCCCCGTATTCTGCAAATAGCGTCACCACGAGTATGTTGTGGAAGGGCGCGCCGGCATCCTTGTCCAGCTTCTGCACGCGCTTGACCTTCGGCGCTGCGCCGGCCGCGGTGACCAGGAAGATGCCGAGACAGAGCACGGCGATTCGCCGGAGATGGGTTGAAGTCATGAACTGCTCCTTGGCAGGGAATCTAAAGCCTGGGGTCTGACCCAGGCGCGACACGCAACCCATAGTACAGGTGTCCGCACTCGACGCCATCGAACTCGGCCACGCCGGGTAGCCGGCCCCACTCCGCGAAGCCGAACTTGCCGAGAATCCGCGGGCTGCCCGGGTTAATATCGAGCACGATGGCGAACAAAGTCCCCAGACCGAGCGCCGGGCATTGCTCAATCGCGTGCGCGATCAGGGCCGAGCCCACGCCGGTGCCGCGCGAATCGCGCGCGACGTAGTAGCTGATTTCCGCCGTGTGTCGGAGCGCCATGCGGCCGGGTCGATATGGGCTCAGGCTGCACCAGCCGACGACCCGATCCGCCGTTTCCGCGACGAACACCGGGTAGGCATCGGGCCGGTGTCCGCGCAACCACGCGGCACGATCCTCGACCGAGACCGGCGAGGTGTCGCCCGTCGCGTTCCGGTCGGCGATGGCTTCATTGTAGATGTCGACGATCGCCGGCAGATCGCCGGCTCCTGCGAGACGAATCTTCACGGCGTCTCCATGGGCGTTCGAGTTCGGATTTCTACTGATTGTATCAATGCCGCCTCTTGGTATGCTCGAACGCCCCCCGAAAACCCGGAACCGACATCATGAAGTACATCGTTACGAGCCCGTTACCGGTCGACGCCGCCGTCGACAAACTGACCGCCGAACTACTGGAACGCAAGTTCGGCGTTCTGCACGTGCACGACCTGCACAAGACGCTGAACAGCAAAGGCGTGCCGTTCGAGCCCGCCTGCCAGGTTCTGGAAGTCTGCAATCCGCAGCAGGCCGCGAAGGTACTGAGCGACGATATCGACATGAACATGGCACTGCCCTGTCGAATATCGGTCTACGAGAAAGACGGCACGACGCAGATCGGCATGATCAGCCCGAAGGAAATGCTGCGCGTGCTGTCGGACTCACCGCAACTGGCCGCCGTCGCGGAAGAAGTCGAGGCCGTGCTGGTCGAAGCGATCGACGCGGTGCGCGGTTAGATCGACCTTCCGTCGTTCGTCTACTCGAGCAGCAGCTTCTGCAGCTGGAGAAGGTCGGAAAGGCTGATCTCGCCGTCCGGTGCGCCGACCGGATACAGATCACCGTGCGCCAGGTCTTCGTCGGTGGGTTCCTTCAGGCCGATCATGAATTGTGCGCAGATCAGCAGGTCGGAAATGTCGACTTTCGTGTCTCGTGCGCCCCAGGGCCCGACATCACCGTCCGCATAATTAAAGTGCAGCGGCACCGGGTCCGCGCCGTCGAGGTGCCCATCGCCATCGGTATCGGCGTTGAACGGATCGGGATCGGTACCCGGGTTGTAGCCCGGCACGCCGTCGTAGTTTTCTTCGTCGACGTCGGTCATGCCGTCGTTGTCGTCGTCAGCATCGCAGACGTCACCCGAGGCGTCGCCGTCGTTGTTCTCCTGCAGCGGGTTCGAATCATTGGGGCAGTTGTCGGCGGAGTCGGGCACGCCGTCCCCGTCCGCGTCCGGCGCCACCCACTGCATGGAGGCCATCGCGTGCGGCGCGGCCATCCCGGTATTCAGCCAGGCGTCCAGGATGTTCACGCCCTCGTTGGCGAGAAACGCCACGCTGCCGTCGTTGGCGTGGTCGAGAAACTGGATGTACTCCCAGCTCGTCGGCTGATACATCAGGCTGATGTCGGCCGTCGCCGCGCCGGCCGGCGGGTTCAGCGCGAAGTCGTCCCAGTAGTTAAACACGCCGCCCGGACCAGGACTTCCGTACTGCGCCGCGGGCACCGGCACGATGGAACGCGTCAACGACGCATCGTAGGCCATGCCGTACGGCGGGATGCGATTGTCCTTGACGACCTTGTTGTTCAGGACGAAGTGGAACGTCTCGTGATACTCGCCCGGATTCAGCGCGGCGATGTCGGCGACCGTGTGGGTGACGGCACCGGTCACGCGGTCGTAGGCGACCGGCACGGCACCGTAGCCGGCCGACACCGCCATCAACTTGTTGGCCCACTCCTGCGTGATCGCGCCGTGTGCCTCGTAGACCTTCGCGTTCGGGTCGTGGAGGTCGAGCAGGGTATCGACCGTGTCGTTAACGGCGTCGCCGGTAATGTCGTAGCTCAATTGCAGCGGGCCGTATGCGCCGTCTTCACGAAGCGTCGCACCGACCGAATCCTTCCACACGATGTTCAGCCACATGCGCCGGCCTTCGGGATAGCCCGAGATCAGCTTGTGACCCGTGAGATTGACGACGCGCAGCGTGTTGCCGGTGACCGACAGCGATGCCGCGTTCTCCAGATTGGCGCGTGCGCGCGCGCTGCCGTCGTTCATGCCGGTGATCTCGGCCGGGCTCAGGTTCCCGCCGAGCAGCAGCGTGCCCTGGCCATCCATGTACTGCATGACCTGCGGCATCCAGTAGTTGCCGCCGGTCAGATCGTGCATCGGCAGGTCGGGACGCTCCGGCACGCCGGCCTTGTTGGCACCGAGCCCGGTGGTTGCCAGCATGTGGCAGGTCTGGCAACTGAAGTAGCGATCGGCTCCGTCGGCGTAATTACCGCCGGTGCCGGCGACCAGCGCCGCGTCGTAAGACAGCTGGATCGAACCGGCCTGCAGGTCGGCGGGCAGCGTCAGGTAGTCGGAGACCAGCGTCTGCGACAGCAGGCTGGCCTTGTACTCACTATAGGTGCGTTCGACGACGCCGTATTTATAGGGTGGATTATTGAATGCGGCTTTGTCCTCGATGTTGCGCGGATTCGACGGCGTGTCGAGCTGACCGTCGAAGGTGCCGGGATCGAGCGGCTGCTGCGCGCCGTTGTTCGGCGCGAGGTCGCCGACGACCGGGTTGGACACGTCGTGACACGAACCACAGAAGTCGACCGAACGATGGAACAGCGACTGGTCCCAGTGATGCTTCGGTACCGCGTTGGCGTAGGGACCGAGCTTCGTATTCGAGGGCAGCAGCGACAGCTGCCCGCTGCCGTAGTAGCCCTCCGCCGGCGTGCCGCCGTCGTTGGCGACGAACGGCGGGGTTTGCGCGCCGATGTGTTCGGAGTTATCGGGGTTGGTCATCTTGTGGCAGACGTCGCAACCGACGCCCTCGGCCGCCTGCCCGCTCGTCAGCGTCGACGCATCGGTCGGGGTGGACTGGCCCGCCTGCCAACCGCCCATCGTGTGGCAGCGGATACACAGGTCACCGGAGCCGTCGAAGTCCTGCTCTGCGATCGCCACCGTCGCCCAGTAGATCGGATCGCGCCCGGCATGCGCCATCATGCTGCCGCGCCAATCGTGCGCAACGTTCACGACCGGATCGTTGTCCTGATGACAGTTGTCGCACTTGTCGACCGATTCCATATTGCCGACCTCTCCCGGCTGGGAGCCCGGCAGCTGCACCTCCATCGGCACCGTGGTCGCTGCCCACGCGGGCGACGACAGGCCCAGCAAAATACCCATCGCCAGCGCGAGGCGCGGCAACAGAGCATCCCGGCGGTGCATGGACAGCCATGAACTGAACAGGCGCGCAGGATCGAAGTTCACGAAACTTCCCCTCAGGTATACGTTTGAGAATGGGTGACCGGGGCAAGCGTTGCAATACGTAGAATTCGCAGCCAGGCCGATCGCGGCCCCGGGGGCTCCGTCGATGCGCACCATTGGCGCTTGGCGGGCCTTTAAGGTTTGAGGCCAGACTCCGCGGCCGCCAGTAGCTCACTCCAGTCACCGCTGGTTTCCGCCTGCTCCACACGCTCGCGCATGATGGCGACGTCGGCCTCGATCTCCGCGACAATCGCAAGGAAAGCGGGCTCGTCGCGAATCGCCTCGAGATAGGGGTCCATCTCGAGCGTCCAGCTATCGAACGGCAGTGAGGCACGGAACCCCTCATCGACGGCCTCGCGCAACGCCGCGAGCGCCGCATCGGTCTCGCCTTGCAATGCGAGTATCTGCACATCGCGAATACCCTGGCCCACGATGCCCAGCCGCGAATGGGCCTGCACGACGGGCAGCGCCGCTGCCAGCAGTTGATCCGCGCGTTCGTATTCGCCGCGCTGCTGCAGGATATAGGCCAGCTTGACGGCGTTGTGACTATTGCGCGCATCGACCCGCGGATCTTCATCGGTTGCCAGCGACGGATCCTGGCGCAAGCAGTAATCGAGCGCCTTATCGAGGTTGCCGTCCAGCAACGCGATGTCGGACATCAGGTCCAGCACGTATTCCTCCACGTTCTGTTGTGCGCCGTAATTCGACTCCATGATCGACAACGCAGCCGCGAAATCCCGTTGAATCATCTCGTCAAACGCCCGTGTCATCCCGTACAACGGGTGCCCCGGCGGCATGGCCGCGTTGATCTCTCTCGCCCTGTCGTCATCGCCAAACTCGACGAAGATTCGCATCCGATTCGTCCCGATTCTCGGATCGCTGGTCAGCTCACGGGCTCTGACCGCCCATGCGATCGCCTCATCGAGGCGCCCCAACCGCTCCAGGTGCGCGGAAATGTTGCCGTACAGGGTGGGCCAGCCCGGGTGAATGCGGAGTGCTTCGAGCCATTGAGCGAGCGCCTCGTCGTGGCGCCCCATTCTGGCGTAGGTCACCGCCAGGTTCGCATACGGAATCCGACCGATCGGGTCGAACTCCAGCGAACGATTGTTGAGTTCAATCGCCTCTGTGTAACGCCCTTGCCGTTCGCGCAGGCTGGCGAGCCACATGTAGGCGTTCGCGTGGCTGGGATTGAGTTCGATCGCGCGCTCGAGGTCGGCCTCCTCCACGGCCA
>CAZISL010000196.1:0-15429 GCA_964541975.1 uncultured Chromatiaceae bacterium
GCCCGGTAGATAACATCGGTCAGAAAGAAAAGTACGTGCTCAAGTTCGTCAAACACCGTGCGTTCTTCGATAGGGTGCTCTTCGGTCTGCCAGATCGTCGTAATGTCGCTGCGAATGCTTTCGTAATTAGCATGCGTTTCCTGCGGTGTCAGGACGGGATTCTGAATATCGACCAGTCGACGCACGATATTCTGTTGCTTGCGCAGGATCGTGCGACGGGTCGGCTCGATATTGTCGGCCGTGAAAACGGGTTCGATCCAGAGTTCGGACAGTAGTTTGTATACGGCCTCCAGATCGAATCCATTGTCCTTCAGCTGCAGCATCGCTTCTGCGAAACTGCCTGGCTGGCGAATCGAGTCATCTTTCAGGTAATCGCGCCAGCGGCGGATACGGTGAACCTGCTCGGCGGCATTGACGACCTGGAAGTAAGTCGAGAAAGCCCGGACGAAATTGCGCGCTGTTGCGGCCGACAATGAATGCACCAAGGCGTCGAGATGCGCACCGGATTCCGGGTCACCTTCACGTCGATCGATCGCGGTTCGCCGCGCCGCTTCGACGAGGTCGTAGAGTGCTTCGCCTCCCTGCTCTTTGAGCAGGTCGCCGATCATCTCACCGAGGGCGTGGACGTCTAAGCGCAGCGCCTTATCCTTCTTGGCGAAGGTGATGTCTTTGCGTCTTTCGGCCGGTCTGGCCGTGGGGTGCAATCCCGTCGCTTCGGTCGGATTACTCGCGGGCATGGCGTTTATGGATGGTGATGGTTTTCGCGGCAGGGCAGGGAAAGGGCGAAACGGTTGGGCGGCGCTGTTGCCCTGAATCTTATGACCCTTCCATGCCGGATGGAAGCGATATCGGGCGTTCACTGATTCCGGTTTGCCGCGATGAGGAATACGTCACGGAATATCGGGTATCCTAAGCCGATTATTCGTGCCGATCCGGGCCGTCAAACAGTAAGGTCGAGTTTTGCCTGAGCTGCCAAATCTACACGCGGTCTTCGTCATCTGTCTGACCGGCCTTGCGATGTTTCTGTTCACGAAGGACAGGATCCCGCTGGAAACGACCGGGCTGGGTGTGCTGGTTTTACTGGTCCTGTTTTTCTATTTTCTGCCATACGGCAACATTCAACCGGCCGATTTCTTTTTCAATTTTGGGCATGAAGCGCTGGTCACGATTTGTGCCCTGCTGATCGTCGGTCGTGGGCTCGAGACGACAGGCGCGCTGCAGCCGCTCGCATCCATCATGTCGAGATACTGGCTCGACAGGCCGATGACGGCGTTGTTCCTGACGTTGATTGTCGGCGCGCTTGCGAGCGCATTCCTGAACAACACGCCAATCGTAGTCATGCTGCTGCCGGTGCTCGTCGCGGTCTGTTTGCGCGCCGGCAGGCCGCCGTCGAAGATCCTGATGCCGATGGGTCTCGCGACGCTGATCGGCGGCATGGCGACGACGATCGGCACGTCGACGAACCTGCTCGTCGTTAGCATCGCAGCGGATCTCGGTCAGCGCCGCTTCGAGATGTTCGACTTCGCCCTGCCGGTCCTGATTGCGGGCGGCGCAGGCCTCGTATTCCTCTGGTTGATCGCGCCCCGCATGCTGCCGGTGCGCAAGCCCTTTATGTCGGATACGTCGCCGCGCCTGTTCAGTGCCGTGCTGTACATCAATGAGGACGGATTCGCGCCCGGCAAGACGCTGTCGGAAATCCGCGCACGGACCGAGAACCGGATGCGCATCGACCGCATCCAGCGCACCGAGACTTTGTTCGTCGCGAAGCTTCCGTCGGTGACGCTACTGCCAGGCGATCGGCTCTACGTGAAGGATTCGGCCGAGCGGCTCAAGGAATTCGAGCAGGCGCTCGGCGCGACGCTTTATAACGTGACCGACGGCGAGCATCCGATTGGAGAGGATGTGCCGCTGGAGACCGAAGGCCAGCAACTCGCGGAGGTCGTTATCACCCGGGGCTCGCCTCTGCATCACCGCACGCTCAACGCGGCGCAATTCGGGAGCCGCTTCAGACTGTTCCCATTGGCGATCCACAGGGCCCGTTCGATGCAGGACGTGGCCGGCGACCTCGGATCCATCAGGCTGCGTGCCGGCGATGTTCTGCTGGTGCAGGGCTCGCGCGACGCCCTGCGCACCCTGCGGGAGACCGGCACGACCCTCGTACTCGATGCGACGACGGACCTGCCACACACGAAACGAGCCCCCGTCGCTTTGGGTATCATCCTCGCCGTCGTGGCTTTCGCTGCGGCAGGCATCATGCCGATTTCCGTCAGTGCGGTGTGCGGCGTGGCGCTGATGATGGTGACGGGGTGCCTGACCTGGCGGGACGCGGGCAATTCGCTGAACACGGCCGTCATCATGATCATCGTCGCGAGCCTGTCGCTCGGTTTCGCGTTAATGGAAACCGGGGGCGCGGAATTTATCGCGCAGATATTCGTATTCATTACGCAGCCGCTCCCCGTGCCCTTGATCCTCAGCGGCCTGATCCTGCTGATGACGATCATGACGAATGTCGTCTCGAATAACGCGGCGGCGGTCATCGGCACCCCGGTGTCGATCAGCATCGCGCAGCAGCTGAATGTTCCGGTCGAACCATTCATCCTCGCCGTAATCTTCGGGGCGAACATGAGTTTCGCGACGCCGATCGGCTACCATACGAATCTGCTGATCATGAGCACCGGCGGCTATCGATTTACGGATTTCCTCCGCGTCGGCATTCCGCTGACGCTGATCATGTGGCTCGCCTTCACGATCATCCTGCCGATCCTGTACGACCTCTGACTCCCAGAGTACTTGACGCCCGGGGGGGCGAGCGTGGATACTGCGCGCCATGACTCACGCAGCCAACAACAGGAACTGGTGGTGGACCTTCTCCGCGGAGAGGGTTGCGGGCTAGCGCGTCACGACAGAACAGCCGAAAAACCCATCTCCGCTAGGCGGCGATGGGTTTTTTTTTGCCGGGACATTATTGACGAAGAACATGGAAGCACCTTTTGACATCAGCGCGGACCTCGATACGCCGGTATCGACGTATCTGAAACTTGCCCCGCTTAAGCCCCGATACCTGCTGGAAAGCGTCGAGGGCGGCGCCTACCTGGCCCGTTATTCGTTTCTTGGATTCGGCGACGTGACTGAGTTCAGGCTCGACGACAACGGCATGCGGCTGGACGGAGAATCGCGCGCGCTGCCCGGTAGCGCAGCGGAATTGCTCGATACGCTGCGCCAGTTACTCGCGGCGACGCCGGAACTTTCGCCGGTCGTCGAGGGGCTGCCGTTTTCCGGCGGGCTGGTCGGAATCGCAGGCTACGACCTCGTTCGGTATTTTGAGCGGCTTGAGAATGCGCCGGCAGGACCGGCGATCCCGGAGTCCCCGAGTGCCGCCTACCTGGCCACCGACTCGTTGCTGGTATTCGACCACCTGACCCGGCGCATCGCCTTATTGCATGCCGGCAGTGACGATAATCGTGCGGCCCTGCGTGCGGAAGTCATGCGACTGCTCCGCGGACCCTTGCCGCAGCGCCGGGACGCCGCAAGCTATTCCGAGCCGGAGCAGAGTCTGTCACAGGACGAATTCATGGCGGCGGTCGCGCGCTGCAAGGAATACATCGCCAAGGGCGATATCTACCAGATCGTTATGTCCGTCAGGTTCGCCGGGATACACAACCTGTCGCCGTTCGAAACCTATCGTGCACTGCGGCTGTTGAATCCGTCGCCTTACATGTTCTTCTTCGATCTTGGCGACCTGCAGGTCGTCGGCTCGTCGCCGGAGGCACTCGTCAAATGCCATGCGGGACATGCATCGCTGCGTCCGATCGCCGGCACTCGTCCACGCGGGAAGGATGCCGAGCAGGACGTTGCGCATGAGCAGTCGCTGCTCGCGGACGAGAAAGAGAACGCGGAGCATGTCATGCTCGTCGATTTGGCACGCAACGACCTGGGGCGCGTCGCTGCGGCGGGTTCGGTTCATGTCGAGCCGTATCGTTCGATCGAGCGTTACAGCCACGTCATGCATATCGTCAGCGGTGTGCAGGGTGAGTTGGCGGCAGGCAAGGACGCGTTCGACCTGTTCGCGGCGGCGTTTCCGGCGGGTACCCTGGTCGGCGCGCCGAAGGTTCGTGCGATGGAGCTTATTGATGAGATGGAGCCGACGCGGCGCGGGGTCTATGCCGGCACGGTGGGCTATTTTGGTAAAGGCGGCGATATGGATCACGCGATCGCGATCAGGACGCTGGTGTTCGGTGGTAACGAATACAGCTATCAGGCCGGCGCCGGTATCGTGGCCGACAGCGTGCCGTTGACCGAGTACGAGGAAGTGCTGGCGAAGAGCGCGATCCTGAGAAGGGCACTGGCCATCGCGGAGGAAGGGCTGTGAACCCGCACCTGCTACTGATCGATAACTACGATTCCTTTACCTATAACCTCGTACAGGCATTCCTGGTGCTGGGCGCGCGCGTGAACGTGTTCCGCAACGATGAGATCACGATCGAGGAGGCTTTGCGGCTCGAACCCAGTCATCTGTGTATCTCGCCGGGGCCTGGCCGTCCGGAAGACGCCGGTATATCGCTGGACATGATCGCCGCGTTCGCCGAACGTGTGCCGATCTTCGGCGTGTGTCTCGGCCACCAGAGTCTGGTGCACCATTTCGGCGGCCGGATCGTGTCAGCCGAGCGTCTGATGCACGGCAAGACGTCGATGGTCGAACATGATGGCAAGACGATCTATGCGGGACTGAGTCAGCCCTTCGAAGCCGGTCGCTATCATTCGCTATGTGCCGAGGACGACACGATGCCTGACGCGCTCGACGTCACCGCGCGCACGCGACGTGGCGAGATCATGGGCGTCCGGCATCGGGCGTTACCCATCGAGGGGGTGCAATTCCACCCGGAGAGTGTTTTGACGCCCGAGGGCGACGCCGTGATGCGGAACTTCCTCGACATCGGCCGCGATTGAACAAGAGACGATCATGACCATCGATGCGAAATCCACGCTCAATTCATTGTTGAACGGTGAGGACCTGTCCGAGGTCGAAGCCGCTGACCTGATGCGACTACTGACGGACGAGGAGTTGCCGCAGGCCATGAGCGCCGGCTTGCTGATCGCGCTGCGCGCGAAGGGCGAAACCGCCGCCGAGGTCCGCGGCTTCGCGACGGCGATGCGCGATCTTGCGCGCGCGACGGAGCTGCCCGCGGGAGTAACCGGCGCGGCGGACGTCGTCGGTACGGGCGGTGACGGTTCCGGCAGTGTCAATATTTCGACCGGCACCGGCTTGTTGACGGCCGCCTGCGGCGTGCCTGTCGTCAAGCACGGCAACCGGTCGGTGTCGTCGAAGTCCGGCAGCTCGGACGTGCTCGAGGCGCTCGGTGTGCCGTTGCCGGACGGCCCGGCGTCGGCGATGAACTGCCTGACGACCTGTGGCTTCACATTCCTGTTCGCGCCGTACTTCCATCCCGCGATGAAGGCCATCGCACCTGTCCGCGGAGCGATGGGCGTGCGCACGGTGTTCAATATCCTCGGGCCGCTGACGAATCCGGCGCAACCACCGTATAACCTGATCGGCGCCTTCGATGTTCCCACTGCGAGACTGATGGCCGATACGCTGGCGGGCATGGATATCGAGCGGGCATTCGTCGTCCACGGCGAACCGGGATGGGACGAGGCGACGCCATGCGGACCGTTTACGCTGTTCGACGTCCGCAGCGGCACCGTGACCGAAAATCGGCACGATCCTGCCGACTTCGGAATCGCGCGCTGCGCGCCAAAGGATCTGACCGGCGGCGACGCCGGCTTCAACGCCCGGGCGCTGGAGGCGGTTCTGAGCGGCGATGACCGCGGCGCGCATCGCGATGCACTCGTGCTCGGTGCGGCGTTGGTGCTTGAACTCACCGGGAGAACGCCGAGTCTCACCGAAGGGATCGAGCTCGCGAACGCCGCGATCGACGATGGCAGCGCGTGGTCGGTCATAGAGAAGCTGCGCGCTTTCGACTCCGCAGCCTAGATATCCAGTCACCGGAACAGAATTATGGCAATGGACTTTCTCGAAGGAATGGCGAGCTCGAGCCGAGCGAGGTGCGAGGCCGCGCGCGCGCGCTGCCCGGATGCCGAGATCGAACGTATCGCCTCGGGTTCGCGTCCGCCGTCGCCCCTGAACCTGTCACACGACGGATTCGACCTGATCGCCGAGGTGAAGCGCAGTTCGCCGTCGGCGGGTCAGCTGGCCAGCGCGGATCTCTCGCCCGTCGAACAGGCAGCCAGTTATGCGGCGGCCGGCGCCGCGGCGATCTCGGTTCTGACGGAGCCGAGCCGGTTCGACGGCGACCTCGCGCACCTCGATGCAGTTTCTGCAGAGGTCGCGCCTGTTCCGGCGATGCGTAAGGATTTTCTCGTCTCCCCGTATCAGGTCATGGAAGCCCGGACGTCCGGCGCATCCGGGGTGCTGCTGATCGCTGCGATGCTCGATGAATCGACTTTGGCCGCTATGCTGGGCATGACGCTGGATCTCGGCATGTTCGCGTTGGTCGAGGCTTTCGACGAGGCGGATATCGAAAAATCCGCACCGATCCTGGATGCGGCGGGCCCGGTGTTCGAGGCGGAGCGCTGTCGTATGATGATCGGCGTCAATTGTCGTGACCTGCGCACGTTGCAGGTCGACTTTCCGCGTTTCGAGATACTTGCGAAGTACCTGCCCCCCGGCATGCCGTGGGTCGCGGAAAGCGGCGTAACGACGCCAGAGCAGGCCGCTCACGTTGCCGGCCTCGGCTACGACCTCGCGCTGGTCGGGACCGCACTGATGCGCGCCGACGATCCGCGCGATGTGGCGAATGCGCTGCTGGAAGCTGGCCGCGCAGCGGCGCCGACGGGCTGAATGGCGTGGCCGTCTTCGTAAAGATCTGCGGTCTGACGACCCCAGCCGATGTGGCGGCCGCGGTCGAAGCAGGCGCCAACGCGCTCGGCTTCGTCTTCGCGGAGTCTCCCCGCCGTGTCACCGTCGAGCAAGCTGGGACATTGACTCGCGACGTCCCGGCGTCCATCGTGCGCGTCGCGGTGATGCGGCATCCGACGCCGGCGGAGTGGGAAGAGGTCGAGTCCGGGTTCAGGCCCGACTGGTTACAGACCGAAGTGGCGGATTTCGAGCAGCTCGATTCCGGCACGGACTCGACGCGCATGGCCGTGTACCGCGACTCGCCGGGCCTCGATGCTGAGCAGATTGCGCAAGAACAACGCGTGCTGTTCGAGGCCGCGAGCAGTGGTGTCGGCGAACGCGCCGACTGGGCACTGGCTGCCCGGCTCGCCAAGACCACCCAGTTGATGCTGGCCGGCGGGCTCGATCCTGACAACGTCGCGGCTGCAATACGGCAGGTGCGTCCCTGGGGCGTCGACGTCAGCAGCGGCGTGGAGAGTCAGCGTGGCGTCAAGGACCCGAACAGAATCGCGGCATTCGTGAACGCCGTGCGGGAACTGGAGAACTGAATGCAGACTGAATTGACAGAGGCTGAAGGCAGAGCGCTGCTGACCCGGTTGCTGGGCGGGATGCTTCCCGACGAGCACGGTCGGTTTGGACCGTTCGGCGGGCGTTACGCGCCGGAGACGCTGATGCCCGCGCTGTCGCGCCTCGAGGAAGGCGTGCGAAAGTACCTCCATGATCCCGAGTTCGAGGCCGAGCTCGGTCGCGAACTCGAACAATGGGTTGGCCGACCGACACCGCTGACGCCGGCGCGCGGTTTGTCCGAGCGCTGGGGTGCAGACGTGTTCCTCAAGCGCGAAGACATGGCGCACACCGGCGCGCACAAAATCAACAATGCGCTGGGCCAGGCGCTGCTGGCGAAACGCCTCGGAGCGCAGCGCGTGATCGCCGAAACCGGCGCCGGTCAGCACGGCGTCGCGACCGCGGCGGCATGCGCGCGCGTCGGGATCCCCTGCATCGTCTACATGGGCGCGATCGACGTCGAGCGTCAGGCGCCGAACGTCGACCGTATGTACCAGCTCGGTGCGGAAGTCGTTCCCGTCGAGAGCGGCGACCGGACGTTGCGCGCGGCCATCGACGAGGCGTTTCGCGATTGGGTCGCCGACCCCGAGCGCAGCTACTATCTGCTCGGCTCGGCCGTGGGACCGCACCCGTATCCCTACCTGGTTCGGGAACTGCAGACCGTGATCGGCCGCGAGGCGCGCAAGCAGATGAGCGAACTGGTCGGTGGACTACCGGACGCGGTCGTCGCGTGTATCGGCGGTGGCTCGAATGCGATCGGGATCTTTCATCCGTTCCTCGGCGACGAGAAAGTCAGCCTGATCGGCGTCGAGGCGGGCGGACGCGGCAGCGGGCTCGGCGACAACTCGGCCACCCTGGCGAGCGGCACGCCGGGCGTGTTGCACGGATGCTATTCGATCCTGTTGCACGATGCCGATGGCCAGGTGCAGGAAACGCACTCCATATCGGCCGGTCTCGACTATCCAGGCGTCGGCCCGGAGCACGCGTTGCTGAAGACGATCGGGCGGGTGCATTACACGACCGCGACCGACGTGGAGGCGCTCGACGCATTGCAAGAATGTTGCGCAGCAGAAGGCATACTGCCGGCGCTCGAGTCGGCACACGCGCTCGCGGGCGCGCGGCGCTGGGCAGCCGACAATCCTGGCAAGCGAATCCTGATCGGCCTGTCGGGCCGCGGCGACAAGGACATGCCAACCCTCAGTAAGGAAATCGGGGTAAGGAAATCGGGCGTGACAAGAAACAATAGAGAGGCGCTGCGGAAGTGATACCCCACGAAAGAATCAGCGCTGCGATCAGGGGCGCCAACGCGGCGGGTCGGGTCGGTCTTATTCCGTATATCACGGCCGGGTATCCACGGAAGGACGCGTTCATCGAAACGTTGCGTGCGATCGCCGCAGTGTCGGACGTCGTCGAAGTCGGCGTGCCGTTCTCCGACCCGATGGCGGACGGCGTTACGATCCAGAGAGCCAGCCAAATCGCGATCGAAAGCGGTGTCAGCCTGCATTGGATCCTCGGGCAGTTGGAGGCGGCGGGCAATGTCGGCGCGCCGATCGTGCTGATGAGTTACCTGAATCCGCTGCTCGTTTACGGCTATGAGCAGCTCGCGGCGGACTGCGTTCGTGCCGGCGTTTGCGGCTTCATCGTTCCCGACCTGCCGCTTGAGGAGGCGGCAGAATTGCAGGCCGCGCTAGACCAGCAGGGCCTGGCCCTGATCCAGCTCGTCACGCCGGCCACCCCGCCGGAGCGGGTGCGAAAGCTGTGCGCCGCGAGCCGCGGCTTTGTCTACGCAGTGACGATCAAGGGCATCACAGGGGGGGCGACGGCGTTGCCGCCAGAGGTCCCCGCCTACCTCGATACCGTCCGTCACGCGGCCGAGATACCCGTGTGCGCCGGGTTCGGCATCCGCGGACCGGCGCAGGTCGCGGAGCTGGAACCCCATACGGACGGCGTCATCGTCGGTTCAGCGCTCGTCGAGAAGCTGGAGGCCGGCCTGAATCCGGCGGAATTCCTCGGTTCGCTGCGGGGCGGCTAGTTTTTTCGTCCCGAAACCGGGGTTTTACATAAGCGTAACATCACGTTTTAGAATGAGAATCCCGTCTTGCAATCTCGGCGATGATTGCTAGTATGGACGCATCGGTCGATGGTTCGCGCCACAGAAATGACCGGTAACTAAATAAATAAAGAATTGCGCCGGTACCAAGGGGAATTTCAGTGCAAAAGATTCTAGGCACAATACTGCTTTCGGTGTTCGCGGTCGGCAGTGCTTCAGCGGCGACCGTGCAGCTGATGGGCGATACGGTCGTTTACGAATACGACGACGGCACGAACGCCGCCGCTTTGGCGTTATTCGGAACTCCGGACATTGTCGGCGACACCGTGCGATTCCTGTCGTCATCGTTCAGGGCCGAGTCGAACAACGGCGAGGGGGCGGTGACTGAGTCCGCCAATTTCATTTTCGACCGGGTTTACTCGAAAGATAGCGCCGACATCATGAAGATCGAAGTCGTCGAGTTTGGCGACTACACGATCAGCGGCGGCGACGAAGTTAACGCCGATGTCCTGCTGATTGCGTCGAGCAACGTCGACCTTAGCGATTTCACGTCCGGTTCGGATTCGTTTGACGCTTTTGGCGATTCCGGTAGTGGCCTCCCAACGTGGACAATGACCGCGTCTGTCGATCCGGAGACTGCGTTTGTTTTCGCGGCAAACGATCTCGCGTTGAGTTTGCAGAATACGCTGCGAGCGGTAACTGATGCGAACGGCGAAACCGCCTGGATTCAGAAGAAGCTGACGCTGGTCGCGACGACTGTTCCGGTACCGGCGGCTGTATGGCTGTTTGGTTCGGCGCTCGGCCTGCTCGGGTGGATGCGCCGCAGAGCCGCGTAACAGCTTTCTCATTCTGTCTTGCTAGAGACCCGCTGCGGCGGGTCTCTTTTTGCCCGAAGGAAACGGGCCGGCCACCGTTGTCGAAGCGCTTCGCCTATAACTGCGCCAGCACCGTATCGAGGCTCTCCTTCGCATCACCGAACAGCATCCTCGTGTTGTCGAGGAAGAACAGTGGATTCTGCACGCCGGCGTAGCCCGTCGCCATACTGCGTTTCAGGACGATCGTCGTGTCGCCCTTCCAGCACTCGAGTACCGGCATACCGGCGATCGGGCTGTTCGGGTCGGTCAGCGCCGACGGGTTCACGATGTCGTTCGCGCCGATAATGATGGACACGTCGACGTCCGGGAAGTCGTCGTTGATCTCATCCATCTCGTAGACGATGTCGTAAGGCACCTTCGCTTCGGCCAGTAGCACGTTCATGTGGCCGGGCATGCGCCCGGCGACCGGGTGGATGCCGAAGCGCACGTTGGTGCCCTTGTCGCGCAGCTTGCGAGTGATCTCGTGGACGATGTGCTGGGCCTGGGCGACGGCCATGCCGTAACCCGGGATGATCATGACTTCCTTCGCGCCCTTCAGCAGCTCGGCTGTCTCGGCCGCATCGATCGGGACCACCTCGCCCTGCTCTTCGTCGCCGCCTAACGCCTTGCCGCTTGTCGTGCCGAAGCCACCGGCGATGACCGCCAGGAACTTGCGATTCATGGCGCGGCACATGATGTAGCTGAGGATCGCGCCGCTCGAGCCGACGAGTGCGCCGGTCACAATGAGTAAATCGTTCTCGAGCATGAACCCGGTCGCGGCTGCGGCCCAGCCGGAGTAGCTGTTCAGCATGGAGACGACGACCGGCATGTCGGCACCGCCGATGGCCATGACCATGTGGATACCGAACAGCAGCGCGATTCCGGTCATGATCAGCAACTCGGTCATACCCGCGCCCGCGGCGCTTTTCTGCACGAACTCGGCACCGAGCCAGATCGAGACCAGCAGCAAGCCCAGGTTGAACCAGTGGCGCGCCGGCAGGAGCAGTGGGTTGCCGCCGATCTTTCCGCTCAACTTGCCGAACGCGATGACCGATCCCGAGAACGTCACCGCGCCGATCAGGATGCCGATGTAAATCTCGATATTGTGAATCGTCTGTTCCACGCCTTCGAAGTGCATGTCGGGGTCGGTAAACGTCGCGAATCCAACGAACACGGCAGCCAGGCCGACCAAGCTGTGCAGAATCGCGACGAGTTCCGGCATCTGTGTCATCTGCACGCGTTTCGCGAGGATCACGCCGATCGTGCCGCCGACGGCGAAACCGCCAACCAGCAATCCGTAGTTCGCCGTGACCTTGCCGCCGAGCGTGGCGACGAGCGCTATGGCCATGCCGGCCATGCCATAGAAATTGCCCCTGCGCGAAGTCTCCGGGTTGCTCAGGCCGCCGAGCGCCAGGATGAACAGGATCGTCGCGCCGATGTAGGCGACCGTGACGACTCCGGGTGGGATCATTGCTGGTGACATCTCGATCCCCTATTTCCTGAACATTTCCAGCATGCGCCGCGTGACTGCGAAGCCGCCGAAAATATTGATACTCGTAATTAGCACGGTGATGCCGGCAAGCCACATGATCCAGGTTTCGCTGGAACTGATCTGCAGCAGTGCGCCGATGATGATGATGCTGCTGATGGCATTCGTCACGCTCATCAGGGGCGTATGCAGCGCCGGTGTGACGTTCCAGATCACCATGTAGCCGACGAAGCACGCCAGTACGAAGACCGTGAAGTGTTCCATGAACGACGGCGGCGCCACGAGCCCCAGCCCGAACAGCGCGAGACCACCGGCGCCGAATGTCAGCAACGGCCCCAGTAGCCCCGGTTTCTGTTCCGCTTCGGCTTCGGGTGCGGCCGCCGGTTCAGCCTTTGGCGGCGGCGGCGCCGACAGCTTGGGTGCCGGGGGCGGCCAGGTGATCTCGCCGTCCTTCGTCACGGTTGCTCCGCGCACGACCTCGTCATCGAAGTCCACGACGAGCTCGCCGTCCTTCTCCGGGCACATGTCGGTCAGCAGGTGACGCAGGTTGGTCGCGTACAGCTGGCTCGATTGCGCCGCGAGACGGCTGGGCAGGTCCATGTAACCGATCAGCGTAACACCGTGCCTGACGGCGACTTCGCCCGGCACGGTCAGCTCGCAGTTGCCGCCCTGTTCGGCGGCGAGGTCGACGACGACGCTGCCGGGCTTCATCGACTCGACCATCTCTGCCGTGATCAATTTCGGCGCCGGCTTGCCCGGTATCAGGGCCGTCGTGATGATGATATCCACCTCTTTCGCCTGTTCGGCGAACAGCGTCATCTCGGCCGCGATGAACTCCTCGCTCATGACCTTCGCGTAACCGCCACCGCCGGAGCCTTCTTCCTCGAAGTCGAGTAGCAGAAACTCCGCGTTCATGCTCTCGACCTGTTCCTTGACCTCCGGGCGCGTATCGAAGGAACGGACGATCGCACCCATGCTCTTCGCCGCGCCGATTGCCGCAAGGCCCGCGACGCCGGCGCCGATGACCAATACCTTGGCCGGCGGTACCTTGCCCGCGGCCGTGATCTGTCCGGTAAAGAAGCGGCCGAAGTGTTGTGCTGCCTCGACGACGGCCCGGTAGCCGGCGATGTTCGCCATCGAGCTAAGCGCATCCATCTTTTGCGCGCGCGAGATGCGCGGGATGCTGTCCATCGCCAGCGCCGTCACGCCCTTCGCCTTCAGGGTCTCGAGCATCGCCGGGTTCTGCGCCGGCCAGAGGAAGCTGATCAATAGCTGGCCTTCGCGCAATAACTCCAGTTCGTCGACGCCGAGTTCCGGATGGCGCTCCGGGCCCCGGACCTTCATGATGATGTCGGCGTCCGCCCACAACGCGCGCGCGTTACCGACGATTTCGACGCCTGTTGCCGCGTAGACCATATCCGCGAAATTGGCCGCATCGCCGGCCCCCGACTCGATCGCGACGTCGAAACCCAGTTTCTGCAGCTGGGCCGCAACGTCTGGTGTGGTCGCGACGCGTCGCTCGCCTTCGTGGACCTCTTTGGGAATGCCAATCTTCATACGTATCACCATGTCGATTCGGCGCGTGGCCGAATCACTCGATTACAAATCAGTTGCTGCGTTCGCGGCTCGTATACCGGCCTTCGTCGAACGAGCCGAACAACTCGGTGGTCAGTGGGTGATTGACCGGTTCGCCGCTTTTGTCGGGTTCGAGATTCTGTTCAGCCACATAAGTTTCCAGCGTACCGTTGTGAACCAGCACACGATACCAAGGCTCGTCTTTCGGGGGGCGGGATTGCGCGACCTGCACGTACCACTCGTCGGATAACATGAACTCGGGGTCTACGTCGAAGATAACGCCTCGATAGTCGAACAACCTGTGGTGGATCAAATCACCGACTGAGAAACGGGCGACATCGCTCATATGGAAGGATTACTCGTTGTGGCGCGCACTCGCATGATAACGTCAGTTGCAGCGGAACGCAGCTATCCGGAGTGTCGTTAAGCGAGTCGAAATGCCCGCGTGAGCAATATGCCTGTGAGTCAAGGATATGGATTACTCAAGCGTTGCCAGGGGTTTCTCAAAGAGCACGTGTCGCGATCTGACTGTGCCGCTCTCATAGGGCGCGTATTCACCTGTGCGGATGAACCCCATCGCGTCCCAGAAGCTGAGTGCCGGGACATTGGCTTCGATCACCGTAAGTCGGATTCGGCGGACATCACGCCATTTGGCAATCAGCGTTTCCAGGTCCCGGAATGTGCGTCTCCCGATGCCCTGGCCATGTTGCGACTCGATCAATATGAATAGCCCGATGTACGCGGAGTCCTCGGAGGGGTAGCCGCGTATGACGTCCACGAAACCGACCTGTTCATCGCCACGACACACGAGATACATGTGCTTCGCGTCCGCCGCGCAGCCGTCGGGCAGCATGCTGAATGTCTCGACCGCCGAGCCTGGTCTGCTCGGCGCACCCGTCGTTACCCATGAATACGTCGGTGCCGCATCATATATGCGCTGCACGACATCGGCATCGTCCGGGCTGCCGGATATCCGGCGCAACTCGACGGTGGTCGAGGCAGGGCTGTTCACGACCCGTCACTCTCCAGGCAGAGATCCCAGTATGGCGTGTCGCCGAATCGCTCCGCGAGAAAGTCGATGAATGTGCGAACGCGCCGGGAAACGCGGCGCGTCTGCGGATAGACCGCGTATGCGTCGACGTCCCCCCAGCGGTAGCGGGTCAGCGCGGGTTCCAGTTGACCCGACTGGATCGCTTCGTGGACGATGAATAATGGTATGCAAATCACCCCCAGTCCCGCTGTCGCCGCCTGGCCGAGGTACGTGCCGTTATTCGACATCTGGCTGAATGGTACGGTCACCGAGCCCCGCTCGCCGCCGGGGCCGGTCCATGACCAACTGCGACGGGATGCATTCGAGTAGCGGAGAGCGCGATGCTGTTTTAGTTCGTCCGGCTGTTCCGGTCGGCCGCACGCGTTCCAATAGCCGGGGCTGGCGCAGACGACACTGCGTATCGACGTCAGCCGGCGGGCCACCAGGCTCGAGTCCCGCAGCTTCGTAATTCGAATCGCCAGATCGAAGCCCTCTGCAATGAGGTCAGTCTGTCGGTCGTTGAAGTCCAGATCGAATTCGACGTCAGGATGCTCCATCAGGAAGTCGTTGATCGCCGGGCCGAGGTGCGCCACGCCGAACGACACCGGTGCCGCGACGCGGAGTGTGCCGCTGAGATCGGCTTCCGCTTCGCCGACGCATCGTTCGGCTTCGGCGACGGCGGCAAGGATCGTCTTGCAGCGCTCATAAAACGCGCCTCCAGCGCCCGTCAGCGACAGCCGCCGCGTGGTTCGATTGAGCAGGCTTGCGCCCACCCGGGACTCCAGTTCGGCGAGGCGCCTGCTAACAGCGGACTTCGCAGTATCCATGCGGTCGGCGGCGGCGCTGATGCTGCCGGTGTCGACGATTTGCACGAACGTTTCCATCTCGAGCAGTCGATTCATATTGTTCATTATAAAAGAACAATAATTTGAGAAAAGTGCTGTTTTTGTT
>CAZISL010000197.1:0-6803 GCA_964541975.1 uncultured Chromatiaceae bacterium
TTGCACACCGACGTTGTCGCCGGCGTAGAGGCGGGCGAGGGCGTCGGGCATGTTGTCGAACCCGTCGACGATGTCTTCGACGGGTTTCAGTTCGCCGTTCCTGATCCATTCGGCGAGGCGTTCGGTGGCTTCGTCGAACAGGTGTTCGAAGTTGTAGACGAAGAAGCCGCTCATCGTGCCGTTGACCATGCGCAGGTTCGTGTAGTTGCACAGGCCGAAGGGCTCATCGAGCATGTATTCCGAGATGGAGCCACACAGCACGATACGTGCGTGCATCGTCAGGTGCTCCATGCAGATCGATAACGTGTCCCCACCGACGTTGTCGAAGTAGACGTCGATGCCGTCCGGACACAGTTCGGTCAGGCGTCGGTCGATGTCTTCGTTCTTGTAGTCGATCGCGGCCTCGCAACCGAGTTGGCGCAGCAGGCTGCATTTCTCTTTACCGCCGGCGATTCCGAAGACGCGGCAGCCCAATATGCGGGCGATCTGGATGACTGTGCTGCCGACTCCGCCGGCCGCGGCGGATACGACGACCACGTCACCTGTCAAGGGATGTCCGCAGTGCACGAAACCGGTGTACGCGCTGAAGCCGTTCATGCCGAGAGCACCCGCGCCCAGCGAGTAGGGGAGCCCCGTGTAGTCGAGTTTGCGAATGCGTTCGGCTTCGGTGCCGCGTGACGCTTTCCAGGTCTGCCAGCCAAGCTGTCCCTGGATGACATCGCCTGCGGCGAAGTCCGGGTGGTTCGACTGAACCACCTGCGCGACACCCCGGCCGTGAATCAGGTCGCCGATGGCCAGTGGCTTCTCGCCGGCCACCGCGACACCCTGCATGTACATGCGCATGACGGGGCGAATGCCGAGGTAGAGCGTCTTTAGCAGAAATTCGCCGGGCCCGATTTCCGGTATCGGGTGTTCTTCATAGGCGAAGTCCGACGGCCGCACGTTCCCCGACGGGCGTGACGCGATGCGCCATTGACAGTTGCGGTCTTCTTTCACTGTGATCGCCGGTCGATTCGCGGTCAGTCCGCCGGTGATTCCGACAGGAGCTGGTTGAGTTCGTAGAAGTGTCCGTCGGGGTCGAACAGCGACACGCCGAGGAAGTTCTTCATCATGCCGTTCGCACCCTTGATCGACCATTCATGCGGTTCGGCATGAATATGCGCGCCGAGCGCGACTGCTGCATCGTACGCAGCGCGCGAATCGTCCGACGAGACGACGAATGTCGGGTTGCCGTAGGTGACGCCGGTCGGTATCTCAGGTGCCGGCATGGGCGGATCGATCCACTGGAGCAGTCCGATCATGCCGATCTCCGGGTCCTCACATTTCAGGATGACGAGGTGCGTCCGGTCGCCTTTCTTGCCGGCCGCCATACCGATGCCCGACAGGACGACTTCGTCGTCGTAGTATCGCGTCATGCCGATCACCTTTTCGTACCACTCGACCGACTTCGCGATGTCCCTGACGATCAGCGTCGTGCGTTTGACGATATTGCCCATGATGTTTGTCCTCAGCCGTTGATCTGCGGTGCCTCGATGACGGTTACATGGCAGATCGCACAACCCTCGCGCAGTTTCTTGACTTCGGCGTACTCGGGCGAATTCCAGAAGCTCAGCGCGGTCTCCTTGTCGGGCCACTCGGAAATGACCACCGATGCGCCTTCTTCAATGTCGCCTTCCAGCACCGTCGAGCCCGGTGCGCGCAGGACATAGTGCCCGCCGAATTTTTCGACGAGTTTCGACGCCGCCGGCGCGTACCCCGAGATGAACTTGTCCCGGTCGGTAATTTTCGCGTGAACAATCATGTATGCAGACATAGTTGCGTCCTTGTGTTTTATCCGTTGTTGTCCGGATCGTTAATAAACTCCGCGGTGTCAATCTGCTCCGCATGCAGTCGCAGGTGCTCGAGTTTTTCCGTCAGCATGTCGATCTCGTCGACGCTCAAGCCGAGGCCGCCCGTAAACTGTGCGGTCAGCCGCGTCTGGCGGTCGCGGAGCGTTTCCATGACGTCTTTACCGTGGTCGGTCAGCCGCACGAGTTGCGACTTCTTGTGAGCCGGATTGTCGATGAACTCCGTGATGTCCTGTACACGTAACCGATTGACAGTCTGTTGCACGCTCTGCCGACTCAGGCCGAGTCGACGGGCGATCTCCGCCACCGTCAGCGGTTCGTTGCGGATCACCGCAATCGTCTGCCAGCGCGCGGTCGATACCTCGAGGTCCTTCGACAGCATGTCGGCGGTGCTGAGTAGCTGACCATTCAGTCGAAAGACCGCGCCGACGAGTCGCTGAAACGACCGCACGAACTCAATGCTCGGTATAAAGTCGGTGTTCGACTCGTCGTTCATCGGCTGCCTGTTCCGTTCGCCCGCTTCATGCGTCCGACGAGCTAGTGGCCCCCACCTTTGTTACCTGCGACTTTCTTCTTGAAGAAGGTCCAGCTGGTCTCGTTCGGTCGTTCATCGTCCAGCGGCGGGGGCGTGTCGTAACCCGGGTAATTGTCACGAATCTGTTGTTTCATCAGGTCAGACATCTGGTCGTAGCTTTCGAGTTTCCGGCCGGCCGTATGAAAGTAGATGATCCCGGCGCGGTTACCATTCTTCATCCACGGTAGCCAGTCGGAGATGCGTTCCCAGCCGACGCGGTAGTTCGAAGAATCGCCGGAGCCGGATTCGAGCGAGTCGATGTCACCCATGAAGTTGAACAGTTCCGTCGCGTGATACTTGCCGCCGATGTAGTCCTGGTATTCGCCGCCGAGCGGGTTGCTGTAGTAGAGGGGGACGGACGACGTCATCCACCATTGATCGCCGACGACGGTAATCGGCAGGGCGAATGGCTGGCCGCCGCGTCCTACCGGGAACGATGCGGGTTGGTTAACGGGGTCATTAGCTACGTGCAGGACTTCGACGGTCTCGCCCGTCCAGGGGTTTTCCCAGGTGTCGAGCACTTCGCCGGTCTTTGGGTCGAGGTATAGCAGTATTTCCTTCGTGACGAGTTTGAAGCCCGTGCCTTTTTCAGGATCCGTCACGGTCTTGCACTGGCGGATATTCATGCCTTCGACGTTGAACAGCAGGCGGTCTTTCTCGCCGGGCACACGGCTGTAGGCACGCCCGAGCCACCAGAAGGTCGTGGGCTTGCCGTCCTCCAGGGAGCACATCATGCGCCGGTAGGCCTCCAGCATCTCCTCGCCGGGCTCGGGCAGGGCGTACGCCGACGATGCCAGCAGGGAAGCCAAAAGCATCCCGCCCAGATAGCCAAATGGGTTATAAGTGACTGATTTAGGTTTACTTGTCATTGGTATTTTCCTCATCGGGCCAGCCTTCCTTACGGCAAAGGTGAGGCAAATTCGTGGCTTTTTTCCAACAAATTGCTCTGCGAGCATTCTGACAAGATTCTGTCGGTTTGACAATTGCCTGTCAAAGGATCTAACTTTACGCGAATCGAGACCCGCAATGAATCCGGCTTGCCGCGTTTCGCGTGACTTGAGTGCAACTAATATCACCAGGGGGAATTCATGAGATTTCAATTGTCGAGGTTCGTCCCGGCGTTCCTGCTGCCGTTGGCAGTCGGATTCGGAACGACGGGCGTTACCAGTTCCGTGGCGGTCGCCGCGGATGATCTGTTTAAAGAAGAGATGACCGTAACGGCTCGCCGTCGCGAAGAGAGTATCCAGGATATCCCCGTATCGGTCTCCGCATTCGGCGAAGGCGATATCGTGGACCGACAGCTGCGCACCGTCGAAGATGTCGCGCGCTTCACGCCGGGTTTGAGCTTCGCGAAGGCTTTCGGCCGCACGACGGAGCGCCCGGTTATTCGCGGCATGGGTAACGTGCTCGCTGGCGTGCAGTTCGGTGTCGAGTCAGGTACGGCGTATTTTGTCGACGGCCTTTATTATCCAGGTGATCTACAATCTCTGAATCTTACGAACCTTGAGCGTGTCGAGGTCGTGCGCGGGCCGCAGAGCGCACTGTACGGTCGTAACACGTACGCCGGCGCGATCAACTTCGTTACTAAGGGGCCGCGCGACGAGTTCGAGAGTGACATCGCGGTTCGCTACGGTGAGGATGCCGACGCGCAGATCCTGGCGACAATTGCAGGCCCTCTCATCAAGGATCGCCTCAGCGGCGAATTGGGCGTTCGTTACTACACATTTGACGGCGAATGGACGAATGCGGTGACTGCCAAGACGGTCGGCGACGAGGAAACGACGTCAGTCAATGGCGTGCTGGACTTTACGCCCGTCGAAAACATCTCGTTCAGGTTGCGCGGCGCGTACCAGCAGGATCGTGACGGCACGCGGGCATTCTTCCTGCAGCCGGCCGAGTCGAATAACTGCTACCCGGGCACGCGGTCGAACGCCGCCTGGAGTACCTCCAACACGTTTGGCGGCGTAACCGACAGCACCAACAACAATCAGTATTTCTGCGGTGAGGTCTCGGGCGCGAACCGGCAGGTGTCGGTCAACGACGGTCCCGACGCGGACGGCGTGGCCAACCTGACTCCGGGCATTGCGAACCAGCCGACCCCGGGTGTCCCCTCTTTTATCGTCCCCGGTTTCCCGGGTGGCGACAATCCGTACGATCCGGCGCAGGGTGTGGCGTTCTCCGGCGTCGATCGTGACCTGACCTACGTCAACCTGTCCGGCAACTGGGACATGATGGGCAGCGGCTACGACCTGATCGGCTCTATCGCCTTTCGGAATGATGAGCTCACGACCGGATCGGACAGCGACCACTCGTCCGTGAACCTGGCGTCCCCTTTCGCTGGCGCGTCTGATCTGTCGCAGCTGGAATGTATCCTGTGCGCCTCCGAGATCGACGACGCGACCGATGTCACGATGGAACTACGCATCGAGTCACCGGCCGATGATCGCAAGCTGACCTGGATGCTCGGCGGTTTCTATTACGATCAGGAAATCGACGGCAGTGACATCGTGTGGGATACCGCTAACGGCGGCGCGCCCGCGACGACGGTTACCGGCGTTCAGGATACCGAGCAAACCACGAACATCGCCGCCTTCGGCGCGATCGAATACTCTTTCGTCGACTCTTTCTCGATGGGCCTCGAATTGCGGTGGTTCGACGAGGAGAAGCAGCTGACCGAAGGTAAGGACCAGCCGACACCGACCTTCGACGGCACGGTCAGCTTCAGTGAAGTCGCGCCGCGTGTGCTGGCGAACTGGGGCGTTACCGACAACGCGATGCTTTACGCGATCTACGCGAAGGGCTATAAGCCAGGCGGCCTGAACGGCGTGGCCGGTGAGGGCGTTGGCGCGCCGACCTACGACCAGGAAGAGGCCGATACCTACGAGATCGGTGTCAAGTCCAACCTGGCGGACAACCGGGTCATGCTGAATCTCGCGCTGTTCTACAACAAGCTCGACAAGATTCAGCTGACGACGCCGTTGGCGTCCGGCGGTGGCCAGCTGACCTCGATCGTTACCAATCAGGGCGACGGTGATATCACGGGCCTCGAGCTGGAATTCGGCTGGGTGATTCTGGATAACCTGAACTTCAGCGCCAGCTATGCGCTCGCCGATACCGAGTTCACCTCGGGTTGCGACGAGTTCCAGTGGACCCTGACGTCCGGCGGCGGCATTCTGAATGATGCCGCGAACTGCGCTGGCAACAATGTCAACGGGCAGGGCAACGGCTCGATCGTCGGCAACGCATTCCCACTATCCTCAAAGAATCAGTTCAGCGCGACGCTGGACTGGCGGCAGCAGCTGAGTGGCGAGTTGGAGTTCTTCACGAACGTCGATTACACCTGGGAAGACAAGAAGCCGATCCAGGTGCACAACGAGGCGTGGGTGCCGTCGGCATCACTCGTCAACGGCCGCATCGGCATCAATTCGGACAGGTGGGAGGTGGCGATCTACGGCCGGAATCTGCTCGACGAGGATGCGCCATCTATGGTTACGCGCTGGTTGCAGGAGCCGAATTTCTTCGGTCGGGCATTGGCGAGTACAGCGGGTGCCGGAGCGCCGGCAGGCTCGTGCCCAACGGGAACCTGCTCCACGAGCTGGCCGCGCGCGTTCTTCGGCGATCTGCGCCGCGGACGTAACTTCGGTATCGAGGCTGCGTATCGGTTCGGCGGCAGTCGATAACAGGGCTCAGGCCACAGTACGACGGGGTCAGGCGAATCCGCCCGGCCCCGTTTTTTTTTGCGCGATCGCGGCATCGGGACGTACGTAACTTTGCGTAGCCGGCAGTCCCTCGCGTGATCTACGTCACGATTCTGCGGCGCAGTACCGGCGCCGAATCCCGGATTCTACGTATACTGCCAGGCGACGCCCGGTGTCATGATACTCACGGTGCTGGATCGTCAGCGCCCGGGGATCATTTGCCAATTGAGAAACCAGAACGATATGACGAAACAAGATAACACCGCGAAACCGTTGCAGGCTGAAGAGCACCAGGAAGACCACCATGGCGAATCGCTGGTCGAACAGCGCCATGCAGAATCTCACGCAGCGCACCTGTTCGCCGAGGTTCGTCACAATCCCGACGAGATCAGGGATCTCTTTCGTGAAGGTACGTATCCGTACAAGAACAAGATCAAGGGCGCCGTCTACGACAGGCACAAGGAGGAGTTGCAGGTCGAGTTGCTGAAGGTCCAGAACTGGGTCAAGCAGACCGGTCAGCGGGTCGTCGTGATCATGGAAGGCCGCGATGCTGCCGGCAAGGGCGGCACGATCAAGCGCTTTATGGAACATCTGAATCCCCGCGCGGCACGCGTCGTTGCACTCGAGAAGCCGACGGAGCTGGAACGCGGTCAGTGGTACTTCCAGCGCTATGTTTCCCATCTG
>CAZISL010000198.1:0-3949 GCA_964541975.1 uncultured Chromatiaceae bacterium
TCGTTGTCGAGCAGGATCAGGACCGAGAACGTCGTGACGGTCTGCTCCGCCAGCGCCATCGGCTCGATTTTCGCGACGACGCCTTCGAACGGCTGATTCGGGTAAGACGTGACGGTCACTGTGACCGGCAGTCCCGGGCGAATCTTACCGATGTCCGACTCGTCGACCATCGCCTTGACCTGCACCGAACTGAGGTTCGCCATCTGCAGCAGAATCGAACCGCCGCCGACGTCCATCGTGGGTGACGAGATGACCTGGCCTTTCTCGACGAGCTTTTCGATGATCGTTCCGGAGATGGGTGCGCGCACGTCCGTATCGTCCAGCGCAATACGCGCGTTCTCGACGGCGACTTCTGAACGGATTACATCTGCTTTCGCGTTGGCGAACTCGAGAATCGTCTGATCGTAGTCGACATCGTTGATTGTGCGCGACTCGAGTAGCGTCTTGGCGCGCGTCGATTGGGCATCGGCGATGCCGCGGCGGGCGATCGCCGCCTCGAGTTCGGCTCGGGCCTGCGCGAGCTGGTTGCGCGGCGAGCGCTTGTCGATCTGGACGAGTAGCGCGCCCTGCTCGATGAAATCACCGGTTTCGCCGTCGATTTTCAGGATTTCTCCCGACGCCTTCGACTTGACTTCGACCGTCAGCGACGGCTCGACGACGCCGGCCGCTTCGACGGCGACGATTACGTCGCGGCGAATGACGGGGCCGCTGTCGTACAGCTTTATCTGTTCTTCTTTCTCGCAACCCGTCGCGGCAAGTGCCGCGAGCAGCGCGATGATAACTTGCGTCGACCGGGGAGCTTTCACTATGCGCTCCCGCCGTCGGAGACGACTTCGCCGTCGAGCAGGCGAATGGCGCGATCCGCGTGATTCGCGACGCTCTCATCATGCGTGACGAGCACGATCGTGTTGCCACTTCCATGTAATTCTTCGAATAGGTCCATGATTTCCCGCGCTGTATTTGAATCCAGGTTTCCGGTCGGTTCGTCCGCGAGCAGAATGCTCGGCGACGTAACCAGCGCGCGCGCAATAGCGACGCGCTGACGCTGCCCGCCGGATAATTCGCCGGGTCGGTGATGCATGCGGTTGCCGAGCCCGACTTTTTCGAGCATTTCGACTGCTTTATCGTGACGCTCTTTGCGGCTGATCCCGGCATAGATCAGCGGCATCTCGACATTGTGTTGGGCCGATGTTCGATTGAGCAGGTTGAAGGTCTGAAACACGAAGCCGATTTCCTCGTTCCGGACCTGTGCGAGTTCCCGGTCGCCCAGGTTCGATACCATGCGTCCGTTTAGTTCGTAGGTACCTGCATCCGGCGTGTCCAGGCAGCCGATGATATTCATCAGCGTCGACTTGCCGGACCCCGACGGACCCATGATAGCGGCGTACTCGCCGCGGTCGATCCGCACGTCGACACCGCGGAGCGCATGCACCACCTCGTCGCCCATCTGGTAGTGGCGGCCGAGATCGCGGGTGACGATAACCGTCCCGGAATCGGGGGTCGATGTGGGGGGCGCTGGCATGCCCGACAGGATAAAGGCTCCGCCGGCCGATTACAGTGCCGATTCAACTAAAAAGTGTAACGAGTTGTAACAGTTAGCGTCGTTGTGCGGTCCGTTCCCGGCGAAGTTTCAGCCTCTCATCCAGTCGTTGAAGCGCTCGGAAATCCGGAGCAGGCGAGGGGACAATTGCTCGCGTTGCCAGGCACCGGCGGCGTATTTGTTTGCCTCGGCAAGCGTCGGGTAGATGTGAATCGTGCCGAGTATCTTTTTGAGGCCGAATCCGTTGCGCATGCCGCTGACGAACTCGGCGATCAGGTCGCCGGCATGGGCGCCGACAATCGTGACACCGAGGATCCGATCCTGACCGGCTGGGGTGACGACCTTGACGAAACCCCTCGCTTCGCTGTCGGCGATCGCGCGGTCGAGGTCGTCGATTCCATAGCGGGTGATGTCGACATCAAGTCCCTGATCTGCGGCGTCCGCCTCCGTCAGGCCTGCGCGCGCGACCTCCGGGTCGGTGAAAACGGCCCACGGCAGCGCCGAATAATCGACGCGAAACCTCCAGAAGCGTCCGAACAGGGCGTTCATCGCGCAGTACCAGCCCTGGTGTCCAGCGGCATGCGTCAGTTGGTAAGGTCCGGCGGCGTCCCCGCACGCGAAGACGTTCGGATAAATCGTCTGTAAATAATCGTTCACGGCGACGGTCCCGTTCGGATTCGTTTCGATGCCGAGTTCTTCGAGCCCGAGGGCTTCGGTTGCGGCGCGGCGTCCCGTCGCGACCAGCACTCGATCGAATACGATCTCGAGCGATTCCGTCTCGTCGGCGTTGACCGATTTGCAGCTCAGTACCCGTTCGTCGCCGCGAGTTTCGAACGCGACCGCCCGGTGTGCAAGCAGCACACGGATGCCGTCGGCCGCGAAGCTTTCTTCCAGTGCGGCGGACACCTCTGCATCTTCGCGGGACAGCAGTCGTGGCGACATCTCGACCAGCGTGACCTCGCTACCGAGCCGTCCGAACGCCTGTGCCAGTTCGCAGCCGATCGGCCCGCCGCCCAGCACGAGCAGGCGCTCCGGCAGTGCATTCAGTTCCCAGACGCTGTCCGAGGTGAGCGGGTCGACTGCGTCGAGGCCCGGTATCGGCGGCATGACGGGCGAACCGCCGGTCGCGATCACGATATTGCGCGTTGCTATCGTCCGTTCTCCGACGCGCACGCGCCAGGGCGATTCGATGCGCGCTTCGCCCGCAACGCAATCAACTCCCAGCGCCGAATAGCGTTCGACCGAGTCGTGCGGTTCGATGCTTTCGATGACGCGCCTGACGCGCGCCATGACCTTTTGGAAATCGACCGAAACGTTGTCTGCGTGCAGGCCGAATTCATCGGCGCGTCTCAGGTAGGACGCGATTTTGGCTGAGCGAATCAACGCCTTGCTTGGCACGCAGCCGGTGTTCAGGCAATCGCCGCCCATGCGGTCGCGTTCGATCAGCGTCACTCGGGCTTTAGCGGCCGCTGCGATGTACGCCGTGACGAGACCCGCCGAGCCCGCGCCGATCACGACCATGTTCGTGTCGAACCTGCGAGGTTGGTCGAATTTCTTCATATGCTTTCTCTTCGTCACGAGTTCGGTCAGCTTGCGCGCGATCAGCGGAAACAGCCCAAGCAGCGCGAACGACCCAATTATTGCCGGAGACGCGATGTCGCCGGGATCGTCGATTCGTCCGAGTTGCGTCCCGGCATTTACGTAGACGATCGTCCCGGGCAGCATGCCGAGTTGGCTGACCCATGCGAAGGTCGTCGCGCGCAGGCGCGTCAGGCCCATCGCCAGGTTGATCGCGAAAAACGGAAAAATCGGGACGAGTCGCAGCGTGAACAGGTAGTAGGGGCCGTCTTTGCGGATACCCTCGTTGATGCGTTCGACGGTACCGGCGAAGCGCCGTTCGACGGCCTGACGAAACAGGAAGCGGGAGACCAGAAACGCCAGGGTTGCGCCGATGGTGCTGGCGAACGATACGACGATCGTGCCGGTCACGACACCGAACAACGCGCCACCGAGCAGTGTCATGACAATAGCGCCGGGTATGCTTAGCGCGGTAACGAGTACGTAGGCCAGGAAATATGCGCCAATCGCCAGGGCACGATTCTCGCCAACGAAACCTTCCAGGGCCTGTCGTTGCGACTGTACTGCATCAAACGACAGGTACTGATCGAGACCGAGGACGAACCAGGCCGCAATCAGCGCGACGACCAGGAGTAGCAGGAAAATTCGGTTGCGATTCACCCCCGGCAGTCTACATTAGCAATCGACACGACGCTGAAATATAGTCGGGCGGCCGCACGCGAAGCAGGGGAGGCGCATGGCGACAGTCGACGGGATCAGCGTCGGGCCGATTCGGCTCGCGCCGGGCGTGAGCAGGTGGAATTTCTGGTCCTTCCTGTACGCATCTTTCGT
>CAZISL010000199.1:0-4678 GCA_964541975.1 uncultured Chromatiaceae bacterium
ACTATCGACATCGTGCAATTCCTTTTCTGTGCCACACATCTGTGCCGCATGATCCATATGCGATGACTGCCATTGCGCGCAGTCGTGGCGATAACACAACGGGGGCTAGTGTTGAGCAATTGGGCTGCCCAAACTGTGAACACCGCCTCATTTCGAGGTTGCGCGAAAAGTTCGCGGACGGGCGTTGTTGAGCGCGAAATGGTGCCCCGACCAGGATTCGAACCTGGGACCTTCCGCTTGGAAGGCGGACACCCCCCTTCTGCAACCCGCACTACCTGCGCGGTTTACGGGCCAGAGGGTTTTGCATTGACCGGTTGAAATCGCAGACGGAAGCGGGCGTTCAGGAGTCTTAACGCAGAAAGCTTGAAAGCAGGCGGATTTCTAAGCGTCAGGCCGCCTCAGCCTCATAACCGAGGTTGGAAGCGAGCCACTGTTCGACGGTGCCGAGCGTGATGCCCTTGCGGCGCGCGTAATCTTCCGCCTGGTCGCGACCGATCTTGCCGACCTGGAAGTAACGCGCTTCCGGGTGCGCCAGGTACCAGCCGCTCACTGACGCCGTCGGGTACATTGCGAACGATTCTGTCAGCGAGATGCCGGTGTTCTTCTCGGCGTCGAGCAGGTTCCACAGCGTCGTCTTCTCCATGTGGTCCGGGCACGCCGGATAGCCGGGCGCAGGTCGAATACCGCGGTAGCCTTCGGCGATCAGTTCGTCGTTACCCAGCGACTCGTTCGACACATAACCCCACAGCTCCTTGCGCACCTTCGCGTGCAGGTACTCGGCGCTGGCCTCGGCGAGTCGATCGGCCAGGGCCTTTAACAGAATCGCATTGTAGTCGTCGTGTTTGCTCTCGAATGCGGCAACGTGTTTCTCGATGCCGATGCCCGCCGTTACGGCAAACGCACCGACGTAGTCGGTGACGCCCGAATCGCGCGGCGCCACGAAATCCGCGAGACACAGGTTCGGCTGGCCGTTCGGCAACCGGCGCTGTTGCCGCAGCTGGTGCAGCGTCGCCAGTTCTTCCGAACGAGCGTCGTCGCCAAACACGACGATGTCGTCCCCGACAGCGTTGGCCGGGAACAGGCCGACGACCGCCTTCGCCTGCAGCCACTTCTCGTCGATGATCCGGCCAAGCATCGCCCGCGCATCGCGATACAGACTGGAAGCCGCCTCGCCCACGACGTCGTCTTCGAGGATCGCCGGGAACTTGCCGTGAAACTCCCACGCATTGAAAAACGGCATCCAATCGATGAAGTCGACGAGTTCGCCAAGCGGAATATCGAATACGCGCGTGCCAATGAATGACGGCGCGCCGGCAACGTCAGTCCAGTCAGGCACCGCACGATTCGCGCGCGCCTGCTCGATGCCGAGCTGCGGCGCGAGCCGGCTTTTTTCGCCATGGCGTTCGCGACGCTTCGCGCAATCCTGTTTTACCTGTTCGATGTAGCTGACTTTGTCGGTCGCGCTCATCAGTTTCTGCGCTACGCCGACGGAACGCGAGGCGTCCTTGACGTAGATGACCGCACCGTCGTACTCGGGATCGATCTTGACTGAGGTATGCGCGGGTGACGTCGTCGCGCCGCCGATCAGCAACGGCAGTTCAAAATCCTGGCGCTTCATCTCGCGCGCGACCTGCACCATCTCCTCGAGCGACGGCGTGATCAGCCCCGACAGGCCGATGATATCGGCCTCCTCGCGCCGCGCCGCTTCGAGGATCCGGTCACGCGGCACCATGACGCCGAGATCGATGACGTCGAAGTTGTTGCACTGGAGCACGACGCCGACGATGTTCTTGCCGATGTCGTGCACGTCACCCTTGACCGTCGCCATGACGATCTTCGCGAGTTTGCGCACCTCGCCGCCCTGCTCCTCCTCGATGAACGGGACGAGATGCGCGACGGCCTTCTTCATGACGCGTGCCGATTTGACGACCTGCGGCAGGAACATCTTGCCAGCGCCGAACAGGTCGCCGACGACGTTCATGCCATCCATCAGCGGGCCCTCGATGATGCCGAGCGGGCGCTCCACTGATTGCCGCGCCTCCTCGGTATCGGCCACGATGAACTCGTCGATCCCTTTGACCAGCGCGTGCTCGAGACGCTTGTTGACGTCCCACGAACGCCATTCCTGGTCGGTCACCGGCGCTTTGCTCGTGCCGTCGCCGCGGTACTTGCCAGCGATGTCGAGCAGGCGCTCGGTCGCATCGTCGCGTCGATTCAATATGACGTCCTCGACCGCGTCGCGAAGGTCCTCCGGAATTTCGTCGTAGATCGCCAGCTGACCGGCGTTGACGATACCCATGTCCATGCCCGCCTCGATTGCGTGATACAGGAACGCGGCATGCATGGCCTCGCGGACCGGGTTGTTGCCGCGGAACGAGAACGACACATTGCTGACGCCGCCGCTGACGAGCGCGTGCGGCAACTCGGCCTTAATCAGTCGAGTCGCCTCGACGAATGAGCGCCCGTAGTCGTTGTGCTCTTCGATGCCGGTCGCGACCGCAAAGACATTCGGATCGAAGATGATGTCCTCGGGCGGGAAGCCGACTTCTTCCGTCAACAGGTTGTAGGCGCGGGTGCAAATCGCAAGGCGGTGTGCCGTCGTCTCGGCCTGGCCCCGCTCATCAAACGCCATGACGATCACGGCCGCGCCGTAGCGCCGGATTTCGCGCGCCTGTTCCAGGAACGGTTCCTCGCCTTCCTTCAGGCTGATCGAGTTCACGACGGGCTTGCCCTGGATGCACTTCAACCCGGCCTCGATGACGTCCCAACGGGACGAGTCGACCATCAGCGGGACTTTCGCGATGTCCGGTTCGGACGCGATCAGCTTGAGGAACCGGTCCATGGCATACACCGAATCGAGCATGGCCTCGTCCATGTTGACGTCGACGATCTGCGCGCCGTTCTCGACCTGCTGCAGGGCGACAGAGCACGCCTCGCCGTACTCATCGTCCACGATGAGGCGCTTGAACTTCGCCGAACCGGCGACGTTCGTGCGTTCGCCGACGTTGACGAATAAGGAATCCGCGCCGATGTTCATCGGCTCGAGGCCGGACAGGCGACACTTCACCGGCAGCTCCGGCACGGCGCGCGGGGGTTTCTCGCGCACGGCCTCGACGATCGCGCGAATGTGTTCGGGCCGCGTGCCGCAGCACCCGCCGACCATGTTGAGTAATCCCTGGTCCGCGAAGTCGGCCAGCACCCCCGCCATCGTTTCCGGCGTCTCGTCGTAACCGCCGAACTCGTTCGGCAGACCCGCATTCGGGTGACAGCTGACCCGCGTCTGCGCAACCTCGGACAGCTCCGTTAGCCAGGGGTGCAGCTCCTGCGCGCCGAGTGCGCAATTCAGGCCGATCAGGAACGGGTCGCTGTGCCGCACCGAATTCCAGAATGCCTCGACGGTCTGCCCGGACAGCGTGCGGCCGGATGCGTCCGTGATCGTGCCCGAGATCATGATCGGTATCCTGATCCCGAGGTCGTCGCCGATTTTCGCGACGGCATACAGGGCGGCCTTCGCATTCAGCGTGTCGAAAATCGTTTCGACGAGAATAAAGTCGGCTCCGCCTTCCAGCAGGGCCCGGGTGGCTTCGCAGTAGGTCGCCACGAGTTCGTCGAAGGTGATGTTCCGCTCGCCAGGATCGTTGACGTTGGGCGAAATTGACGCGGTCCGGTTGGTCGGGCCGAGCACGCCGGCGACGAAGCGTTGCTGGCCTGTGCTCGCGATGAATTCGTCCGCAACTGCGCGCGCGAGCTGCGCCGACGCCAGGTTCAGTTCGACGACGCATTCCTCCAGCCCATAGTCGGCCAGCGCGGGTGCATTGCCATTGAACGTATTGGTCTCGATCACGTCAGCGCCTGCGTCCAGGAACGCCGCGTGAATCTCGCGAATCACGTCGGGCCGGGTGATGCTCAGGAGATCATGATTACCCTTGAGCTCGATGTCCGAATCCGCAAAGCGCTCGCCGCGGTAATCGGCCTCTTCGAGCTCGTAGCCTTGGATCATCGTGCCCATGGCGCCATCGAGGAAGATGATGCGTTCGGTCAACAGTTCCTGCAGCGCTGCGAAGTTTGTTGTTGGTAAGTCAGCCATGTTTTCTCTCGCCGGCTATTGATCTATGGGTCGTACGCCAAGTGCGTGACAGATGGCATAGGTCAGCTCGGCACGATTCAGCGTATAGAAATGAAATTCTTCGATACCCTCGGCCTGCATCTTCTGCACCATCTCGATCGCGATGCTTGCCGAAATCATGCGGCGCGTGTCTTCGTCGTCTTCCAGTCCGGCGAAGCGCTCGTGCAACCACTCCGGCACGTCCGCGCCACAGGCGCCCGCGAAGCGCAGGAACTGCGGGAACTTGTTGATCGGCAGCACCCCCGGCACGATTGATGCAGTAATGCCGGCCGCGACGCATTTGTCGCGGAAGCGCAGAAAGTTATCGGTATCGAAGAAGAACTGCGTAATCGCCCGCGAAGCGCCGGCGTCGAGCTTGTGCTTCAGGTTATCGAGATCGAATTCGGCACTCGGTGCCTCCGGGTGCACCTCGGGATAGGCCGCCACCGAAATATCGAAATCGGCGACATCGCGCAGACCGCCGACCAGGTCGACGGCGAAATCGTAACCGCCCGGATAGGGCTCATACTTCTCCTGCCCCTCGGGCGGATCGCCGCGCAGCGCGACGATGTC
>CAZISL010000200.1:0-15909 GCA_964541975.1 uncultured Chromatiaceae bacterium
AGTCGCTGCCGAACTGCCTCGCACCCCCTGCACCGTGCCGTCAAACAACGACACGTGAGTGGTCTCGAGGCAGTTCGGCAGCGACTGGGCGTCGACGGCAAAACCATGGTTCTGACTGGTAATGATCACCCGTTCATCGCGGAGGTCTTTGACCGGGTGGTTGGCGCCGTGGTGGCCGTGCGCCATCTTCAGCGTCGCGGCGCCGCTCGCCAGCGACAGCAGCTGGTGCCCAAGACAGATCCCGAAGATCGGCAGATCGGCTTCCAGCAGCTGGCGGATCGATTCGATCGCGTAGTCGCAGGGCTCTGGATCTCCAGGACCGTTGGATAGAAAAACCCCATCCGGCGCCAGCGCCAGCACCTCTTCAGCCGGCGTGGTGGCCGGCACGACCGTCAACCGACAGCCACGCGCTGCGAGCAGCCGCAGGATGTTGCGTTTCACTCCGAAGTCGTAGGCGACCACGTGGAATCTGGATTCGCCCAGCTCGCCGTAGCCTGTGTCGATCGACCAGTCCGTCTGCCGCCAGTCGCCGGCGGAAGCGCGCGTGACTTCGCCAGCCAGGTCCATTCCCTTGAGACCGGGGAACGACCGCGCCGCCGCGAGCGAGTGTGATTCATCGATGTCCGAACCCGCAGTGATGCAACCGGCGAGAGCGCCTTTTTCCCGGATCAACCTGGTCAGCCGTCGGGTATCCACGTCAGCAATCGCGACCACGCCCTGGCGTTCGAGAAAACTCTGCAGCGTCTCTGTCATGCGCCAGCTGCTCGGCCGCCTCGGCGTCTGGCGAATCACCAGTCCACTGGCCCAGACCTGATCCGACTCCATGTCCTCGGGATTGATTCCGGTATTGCCGATCTGCGGATAGGTAAGCGTGATGATCTGACGGGAATAAGACGGATCCGTGAGAATTTCCTGATAGCCGGTCATGGCAGTATTGAAGACCACCTCACCAACAGAACTGCCATCAATGCCGATCGAAACCCCCTGAAAGAGGCTGCCGTCTTCAAGGGCGAGCAGCGCCGGCGTCAATGTCTTCCCCAACTCAGTAGTTCCCAGATGCACTCACGGGCGCAGGTTTCTCCTGCACCCATCCGTAAAAAAGCGAGACCGTCATCTACCAGTACGCTCTGCGGCGCAGGCCAACGATCTCGCCTGATTTTGGGGGGCGTAGTCTACCGGAGCGATCAGCGCAAGCCCAGCACATCCTGCATGTCGAACAGGCCAACCTGCTTCTGTTCGTGTTTGTCCGCCACAAACATCGCCGCTCGCAGCGCCCCCTCGACAAAACTGTCCCGACTCTGCGCCCGATGGGTGAGTTCGAGACGTTCTCCGGCGCCGGCAAACATCACCGTATGTTCACCGATGATTTCTCCGCCACGAATGGTGGAGAAGCCGATCGTCTTACGCTCCCGGGGCCCGGTCTGTCCCTGGCGCCCGTATACGGCGTCCTGCTCGAGATTGCGTCCGAGTGTATCCGCGAGAATTTCACCCATGCGCACGGCCGTGCCCGAAGGCGCGTCAACTTTGTGCCGATGGTGGGCTTCAATGACTTCCACATCCACCTCGTCACCCAGCGCTTTCGCTGCTATCTCAACCAGCTTGAATGTGAGATTCACAGCAACACTCATGTTCGGCGCCAGGACGATGGGTAGCTGCCCGGCGGCCGAATTCAGAGTGTCGAGATCGGGCTGCGTGAATCCAGTCGTGCCGATCACCACAGGCCGGCTGTCCGCCAGACACAGCCTGAGCGTCTCCATCGTGGCCTCCGGAGTGGAGAAATCAATCACGAGATCCGTTGCTTGGACGGCATCCGCCAGAGAGTCGACGATCGACACACCCGTGTCCGTCAGCCCGGCAAGCTCACCGGCATCGCGGCCGACCGCGCTCGAACCGGGTCTGGCTACTGCCGCCGACAGCTCGAGGATCGGATGGGTATCAAGCAGCCGCACCAGAGCTCGACCCATTCGCCCGGCGACTCCGACCACGGCTACTTTCATGGTTGCTCCTAAGACTTCAGCCCGTCGAAGAAATCTTTAACACCCTGGAACCAGGAGGTTTCCTGCGGAGAATGTTTACCCGCTCCCTCGGCGAGTGATTTTTTCAACTCCCGGAGCATCTGTTTCTGTGACTCTGAAAGCCGAACGGGGGTTTCCACGTTGACTTTGCACAGCAGGTCCCCGATGCCTCCACCGCGAACGGGCGTCACGCCTTTACCGCGTAGTCGAAAGACCTTCCCGGTCTGCGTTTCCGGTGGAATTTTCAGTTTGACGCGACCGTCCAGCGTCGGCACTTCAATCTCGCCGCCCAGTGCCGCGTCGACAAATGACAGGGGCATTTCGCAGAACAGGTTACGTCCCTCCCGCGAGAAGATTCGATGATCCTGGACTTCGATCTGTACATACAGATCTCCCGGCGGGCCACCGCTGAACCCCGCCTCGCCTTCACCAGTCAGACGAATCCGGTCCCCGGTATCCACTCCGGCCGGTATTTTAACCGACAGCTTTTTGCGTTTTTCCTTGCGACCTGCGCCACCACATTGGCTGCAGGGATCGGTGATGACCTTGCCGTTACCACGGCAACGCGGGCACGTCTGCTGCAGGGAGAAGAATCCCTGAGCCACCCGGATCTGTCCGGCGCCATTGCAGTCCGGGCAGGTTACCGGAGTCGTCCCGGGCTTAGCGCCGGTGCTGTCGCAGGCTTCACAGGCGGCAAGCACCGGGACCTCGATTTCCACGTTGTCACCGTTGACGGCCTGTTCGAGGCTGAGATCGAGAACGTAGCGCAGGTCTGCGCCGCGCTGCACCGAACTGCGACCACCACCCGGTCCGCCGCCACCGAAGATGTCACCAAACACGTCCGAGAAGATGTCGGAAAAACTGGTGCCTTCGAAGCCTCCGCCCATGCCGCCCATGCTGGGATCAACGCCTGCATGTCCATACTGATCGTACGCGGCGCGCTTTTCGTCGTCGGCCAGCACCTCATAGGCCTCAGTCGCTTCTTTGAACTTTTCTTCAGCAGACTCATCATCGGGATTGCGGTCCGGATGGAATTTCATCGCCAGACGTCGATAAGCTTTCTTGATGTCGGCTTCTGGCGCGTCCCGGTTCAGACCCAGAATTTCGTAGTAGTCTCGTTTAGCCATCGCTGCATGCTACCCGGTTTTAGATACGAAAAGGGACGCAAGCGCGTCCCCTATTCCTGCCGACGGCCCGCAACGGGGACCGGCGGACGGCCTCTTCGTAATTACTTTTTATCCTCGTCGTCTTTGACCTCTTCGAACTCGGCATCAACGGTATCGCCTGCAGAGGCATCAGCACCTTCGGCGCCATTCGCCCCTCCGGCACCGTCGGCGCCCGCAGTCTGCGCCTCCGCCTGCTCAGCATAGAGCTTCTGCGCGAGACTGGTGGAGGCTTCCGAAAGCGCCTGAATCTTGGCTTCAATGTCGTCCTTGTCGCCAGCCTTGATCGCCTCTTCGAGAGCCGTGGCGGCGCTTTCGATCGCTTCTTTTTCCTCTTCGGTCGCCTTGTCGCCAGCGTCTTCGATCGTCTTGCGGGCACCATGAACGAGGCTGTCAGCCTGATTGCGCAGGTTGACGAGTTCTTCGAACTTCAGGTCTTCCTCAGCATGCGCTTCAGCATCACGCACCATCTGATCGATCTCGTCATCCGACAGACCCGAAGAGGCCTTGATGACAATCGACTGCTCTTTGCCGGTTGCCTTGTCCTTGGCCGAGACGTTCAGGATACCGTTGGCGTCGATGTCGAACGCCACTTCAATCTGCGGCATGCCACGCGGGGCCGAGGGAATGTCCGCCAGGTCGAAACGACCCAGAGATTTGTTCTGTCCCGCCTGCTTACGCTCACCCTGGAGCACGTGGATGGTTACCGCCGTCTGATTGTCATCAGCGGTGGAGAACACCTGCGTTTTCTTCGACGGAATGGTCGTGTTCTTCTCGATCAGCGCGCTCATCACGCCGCCAAGCGTCTCGATCCCCAGCGACAGCGGGGTAACGTCCAGCAGCAACACGTCCTTGACGTCGCCTGACAGCACGGCCGCCTGAATGGCAGCGCCCACCGCAACCGCTTCGTCGGGGTTCACGTCCTTGCGAGCCTCTTTACCGAAGAACTCTTTGACCTTTTCCTGAACCTGCGGCATGCGGGTCTGACCACCAACCAGGATGACGTCGTCGATTTCGCTGGCGGGGAGACCGGCGTCTTCGAGCGCAGTGCGGCAGGGACCAATTGTCCTGTCCACCAGATCTTCGACCAACGATTCCAGCTTGGCCCGGGTCAGCTTCAGCACCAGGTGCTTGGGCCCGCTCTGATCGGCCGTGATGTACGGCAGATTGATTTCGGTCTGGGTGCTGTTGGACAGCTCGATCTTGGCCTTCTCTGCTGCCTCTTTCAGGCGCTGCAGCGCGAGCGGATCGTTGTGCAGATCCACGCCGTTGTCTTTCTTGAACTCGTCAGCCAGGTAGTCGATGACGCGCAGGTCGAAGTCTTCACCGCCGAGGAACGTATCGCCGTTCGTCGCCAGCACCTCGAACTGGTGTTCACCGTCGATCTCGGCAATCTCGATCACCGAGATATCGAACGTACCGCCGCCGAGGTCGTAGACTGCTATCTTCCGGTCGCCATGCTGCTTGTCCATGCCATAGGCCAGCGCGGCCGCCGTCGGCTCATTGATGATGCGCTTGACCTCGAGACCGGCGATCTTGCCGGCGTCCTTGGTGGCCTGCCGCTGCGAATCGTTGAAATACGCCGGGACCGTAATGACGGCCTCGGTGACTTCCTCGCCGAGGTAGTCTTCCGCCGTCTTCTTCATCTTCATCAGCACGCGCGCGGAGATTTCCGGCGGCGCCATCTTCTTGCCATTGGCCTCGACCCATGCGTCGCCATTGTCGGCTGCGACGATTTTGTACGGAACCATCTCCAGATCCCGCTTGACGACGTCGTCGCCGAACCGGCGCCCGATCAGGCGCTTGATGGCGAACAGCGTGTTGTGCGGGTTCGTCACGGCCTGACGTTTCGCGGCCTGGCCGACGAGCACCTCGTCGTCCTTAGTGAAGGCAACGATCGACGGCGTCGTGCGATCGCCTTCGCTGTTTTCGATGACCTTCGGGTTGTCACCGTCGATGAGGGCGACGCACGAGTTGGTCGTGCCGAGGTCGATTCCGATCACTCTTCCCATTAGATGTCTCCAAGAAACTCGTTCAGTAAATCAATATTTCAGTCGATGCGGCATAGATGGGGGACTGGCGAGATCTTTTCAACCCCTCGCCCGGACTGGTGAGTCTCCCACCCCGCGAGTCGACGCTAGTCTGCCGCGACGATGACCCGAGCTGGCCGCAGCAGCCGGCCGTTCAGCTGGTAGCCCTTCTGGATCACCTGGAGTACCGAACCGGGTTCGGCGGTTGCCGACGGCTGCACCGTCATGGCCTCGTGCAGCTGCGGGTCGAACGGCTCTCCTTCCGGATCCACGATCTCGACGCCGGACTTCTCCATCGCGGCGAGCAGCAGTTTCAGCGTGGCCTGCGTGCCCTCCAGCAGGCTCTCGGCGGAAGCGCCTTCGCCGGCCGCGAGCGCCATTTCCAGGCTGTCGTTCACGGCCAGTAACTCGTTGGCGAAACGCTCGATGCCGAACTTGTGGGCGTGTTCCACATCGCGCATCGTGCGTTTACGTAAATTCTCCATTTCAGCGGCTAATCGAATGTATTTATTACGATTATCCTCCGCTTCCACTTGTGCCTTCTCGAGCGCCTCGGCCGGATCCGTCGGCGTCTCGCCGGCGTCTGCCGCCGCCGCGTCTGGTTTCGCCTCCAATTCGGACTCGACCAGCTCGGTGTGGGCTTCGTTGTTCTCTGCCATCAAACTCTCCATGCACGACAAACCCGGCGCCGCCCGTCGGTTGAGGCCGGTTGGCGCCACGGCGATGTTGCCGCAATCTTGGGGCTAGTGGCCGGAATTCAAGGCCGAGCCCATCAATTTCGCCGTAATATCGACGATCGGAATGACGCGTTCGTAGGCCATGCGGGTCGGACCGATCACGCCGACGACCCCGACGATGTCGTCATCGAGGTGATACGGCGCCGCGACGATACTGCAATCGTCGAGAATCTGGTAGCCCGATTCCTCCCCGATGAAGATCTGGACGCCGTCCGCTTCGATGCTTCGGTCGAGCAGATGCAGTATCTCGCGCTGCTGGTTGAACGCCTCGAAGAGCTGTTTAAGCTTGTCCACATCCGAGAGCTCGTCAAAGTCCATCAGCTTGTTCTGACCCGACAGCACGAACCTGGCCGCGTCCTGCCCGGTCTCCAGCGCCTTTTGCGCGATGCTGACAGCGTCGATCATCATCTGGTTGACGCTCTCGCGGGTGTCGCGCAGCTCCTGTACCAGGCGCGCTCGCACCGCCTGCAGCTCCTGACCCACGAAATGCTCGGTCAGGAAGTTTGAAGCGCGCCGCAGCTCCTCGGCCGAGTAATCGCGCTCGACGTTCAGGATTCGGTTCTCGACCTCGGCGTCGTTGACCACGAGTATCGCGAGAATGCGGCGATCCGACAGTGGCAGAAACTCGACCTGCCGCAGCGTGGTGCGATGCTGGCGCGGAATCGTGACGATTCCGGCCAGGCTCGTCAGGGACGACAGCGCGGACGACGCGGTCGCCGCGACGGCTTTGGCGCCGGTCGGCGAATCGTCGCGCAACTGGTGCTGCAGCTGGTCGATATCCCGCTCCGCGGGTGGGCGCAGCTTCAACAGCGTATCGACGAAAAACCGGTAGCCTTTCGCGGTGGGTACCCGACCAGCCGACGTGTGCGGCGCCGCGACGAAACCGAGGTCCTCGAGATCGGCCATGACGTTGCGGATCGTCGCCGGGCTGAGTTCGAGGCCGGAATTCTTCGACAGGGTTCGCGAACCGACCGGGCTGCCTTCGCGGATGTACTGCTCGACCAGCACCCGGAGGATGTGCTGAGCTCTGTCCGACGGTTCCCGATTGTCGCGTTCCGCGTTCATGGTGCGCTGAATGGCTGGCCTGAAATGATGCGGAAACCATGCAGCCGCGCCCGCGGGCTGTCAAGCGCAAACCTGATGTCGGCCGGACTTCGCAGGCGATTATTCTGTCAAATCCGGCCGCGAAGACCCTTGATGTCCCGTGACCACGATCTGACCTGTGTTAACCAGAATCTCGACCTGCTTGAGCCGATGATATTGCGTAGATCATCCACACGGGAGATGCGCGATGCCGCACACGATGCACAACGACAGATGGCTCAACAACCCCGAACGCCGCGTCGGCCGCGAGCAATTGCTGCGCGCCAAGCTCGCCAGCCTGAGCGAATCCGACCCGCAATACCAGGAATGCCGCGCGATGCTCGAAGCACGTGAGGGCGAAACCCGCCAGCGTATTCATCACGCTTAGTCACCCCTCCCCCGAAGCGACCCTCACGGGGCGCGTTTTTTTCCTTGCCCCGCAATTCCCGGCGGCGTTAATGTTGGTCGATGGCCATGCAATTCGACACCGTCGCCCTGATGGGCAATCTGCGGGACCCGCGCGTCAATGAGTCAGTCATCGCGATCTCGACTCATTTGCGGGCGAAGGGCGCGCGTGTATTCGTCGCCGAGGACGCGGATACTCCAGACTTACCGACGGATGTCGAACGCGTGGCGGACGAACAACTCGCCGCCCGCGCCAAGCTGATCATCGCGATCGGCGGCGACGGATCGATGCTGCAGGCCGCGCGCCGGGCGGCTCACGCCGGTATCCCGCTTCTCGGCGTCAACCGCGGACGACTCGGGTTCCTTGCCGACGTGTCGCCCAGCGATCATCACGAGCCGTTGGAACAGGTACTGGCGGGTGAGTACGAAAGCGAGGAACGCATGTTGCTGCATGCCGAGATTGTCGCGGGCGGTAAAACGCATGACTGCGGCGTCGCGCTCAACGACGTCGTCGTCAAACGTCAGGACACGGGACGGATGCTCGAGTATCACAGCTACGTCGATGGCAGTTTCGTCAACACGCATGGCGGCGACGGTTTCATTGTGGCGACGCCCACCGGGTCTACGGCTTATGCATTGAGCTGCGGTGGCCCGATCGTCGCACCGCTGCTCGACGCGATCGTGCTCGCGCCGATTTGCCCGCACACGCTCAGCGATCGGCCGATCGTGATTCCGGGGGGCAGCGTGACGGAGGTACAGGTCGGCGACGACCCGGCCGAGCGGGCCGAGGTCAGTTGCGACGGCGAAGTCGCCGGCGTCATCGAAGCCGGCCATACGCTGCGCGTCGCCGCGGCCTCACAGCGCGTGCAACTGATCCATCCCAAGGGATATGACTATTACGAAATTTTGCGCAGCAAGCTGAACTGGGGACGTAGCAACCGCCGGAAGTCCGATTCGGCCTGATCAACCGTGCTTGCCCAGCTGCATATCCGCAACCTCGCCGTCATCGACGAAGTCGAGCTCGAGTTCCAGAATGGCCTGACGGTCCTGACCGGCGAGACCGGCGCGGGCAAGTCCATCCTCGTCGATGCGCTGGCACTGGCGCTCGGCGAACGTGCGGACACGCGCGCGATTCGCGCCGGCGCGGAACGCTGCGAGATCACGGCGACGTTCGACACCCGCAAGCAGCCGGACGTGGTGGGTTGGCTCGTAGACAACGATCTCGACGATGATGACGAGTGCATCATCCGACGTGTTGTCACGGCGGACGGGCGTTCGCGCGGCTACGTGAACGGCCGGAGCATACCGATGCAGACGCTGCGCGAACTTGGCGAGCGACTCGTCGACATTTGCGGTCAGCAGTCGCATCAGTCGTTGCGGCACGCGCGCGCGCAACGCGAGTTGCTGGACCAGTACGCCGGCCATCAGTCATTGCTCGACGCGCTGCAGGTAGCGCACGTCGAATGGTCAGCGGTTCGGGTCGAATACGAAGCACTGCGCGATGCGGCGGACGATGTCGCGGCGCGCACTGACCTGCTGCGGCACCAGGTCCAGGAACTGGACGCGCTCAACCCCCAGCATGGCGAGTTCGAGGAACTGGAACGCGCCCACAAGCTGTCGGCCAATCTCGGCCGCATCGCTGAAGGCGTGACCCGCGCGCTCGAAACAACTTACGACGGCGAAGATCTGTCGGCGCATTCATTGCTGAGCAATGCTCGTCGCACGGTCGACGAACTCGTCGAACTCGACATGGAACTGGCCACCGCGGCGAGCATGCTCGCGGAAGCCGAGATCCTGATCGCCGAGGCCGCCGACTCGATGCGCCATCGCCTCGACCGTCTCGAACATGATCCGACGGAGGAAGCCCGCATCGAGCAGCGCCTCGCGAGTTTTCACGACCTGGGGCGTAAGCATCGCGCTGAGCCGGGCATGCTCCCGGACGTCCTGACGAGCCTTGGGGCCGAACTCGATGGTCTCGAATCCAGCGACGAACGACTGGAAAACCTGGCAGCCCGACTGCGAGAAACCCGCATTGCCCTCGACGAGACGGCGCAAGCGTTGACCGCGTCGCGCCAGCGAGCCGCCGCGCAGCTCGGCGAACTCGTCACGGAAAACATGCAAACGCTCGGTATGCCGCAAGGCCGTTTCGAGGCAGCCGTAACGACGAATACGGACGACGCACCGCGCGTCACCGGCAACGATCGGGTCGAATTCCAGACCGCCGCGAACCCGGGCCAGCCGGCCGGGCCCCTGGCCAAGGTGGCATCGGGCGGAGAACTATCGCGCATCAGCCTTTCGTTGCAGGTGGTCGCGATGGTGGCCGAAACCATACCGACGCTGATCTTCGACGAGGTCGATGCGGGCGTCGGCGGCGGCGTCGCCGAAATCGTCGGCGGTCGCCTGCGCGAGCTGTCAACCACTCGCCAGGTATTGTGTGTGACGCACCTCCCGCAAGTCGCGAGCCAGGCCGACCATCACCTGCGGGTTTCGAAGATCACGGACGGCAAGACGACGCGCACGACCGTCGGCATGCTGAGCGCGAACGCACGCGTCGAGGAAATCGCGCGCATGCTCGGCGGCGTCGAGATTACCGAACGAACCCGCGCGCACGCGGAAGAGATGCTGAAGTCGAAAGAGAAGTCGCCGGCGAAATCTCGCGCGGCGGGCGCCTGACCCCGAACCCTAATCCTTCGGCCGGACGAACAGCACGAAACTGTGATCGACGAGCTCGTAGCCGTGCGCTTCGGCGATGCCCCGCTGCAACTCCTCGATGTCCTTGCTGACAAACTCGATAACCTTGCCCGTCTCCATACAGACCATGTGATCGTGGTGCTTGCCATCGTTCAGCTCGTAAACCGCGCGCCCGCCTTCGAAGTTGTGCCGTGTCACGAGCCCGGCGCGCTCGAATTGCGCCAGCACGCGGTACACCGTGGCGAGACCGATTTCGTCGCCGGCGTCGTTCAGCGTCCGGTAGATATCTTCGGCGCCGAAATGATGCTCGGCGCTTTCTTCAAGCAGCTTGAGAATCTTCAGCCTCGGCGCGGTGACTTTGAGGCCCGCTTTTTTCAGATCCTTGCGTTCCAACGTATTTTCCGGTGGCTCCCGACTCAATTTTGGCGGCGAACGGCCGAATGCTCACAAACGACCGATGGGGTATGATTCGGCCCCGATTATTACCCAGTTACCTCCAACCCTCCAATCAATGCCGACTCGCCGAGACAATGCGTTATCGCGCCGCCGCTTTGCCCTGAGCCTGCTGCTCGGATTTACCGTGTTGCTCGGCGCCTGCGTGTATCGCGTGGATGTGCAACAAGGCAACCTGCTCGAGGACGGCGATGTCGACGCGGTGCAGGTCGGCATGACGCGCAGCCAGGTGCGCTTCCTGCTGGGCACGCCGATCATCGCCGATACGTTTCACCAGGAGCGCTGGGACTACATCTACTATTTCCGGCAGGGCCGCCAGCGCAAGGCAGAGCGCTACTGGATGATCGTCTATTTTGACGGCGACAAGGTCAGTCGAATCTTGAAAGACGTGCCGGTCGAGCCCAGCTAGCGCTCAGTCTCTGGCGCACCGGGAATCCGTCAGCTGCGCTTCGCCGCACGCGCGCGGCGCGCTTCGCGCGGACCGATGCTGAGCTCACGATAGATCTCGATCCGGTCCCCGGGCTGCAGCACGTAATCATCGTCCACGACGCGACCGAACACGCCGACGGCACAAGTCGCCGTGTCGATCTCTGCAAACGCAGCAGCGATCCCCGACAACTCGAGGGCCTCACGCACGGGCGTCTGCGCGGGCACCGCAACTTCGATCAGGCGTTGTTCGTCGGGACGCGCGAACGCGACCTCGATAGCGATCGAGTCCGCGGAGCTTTCGCCCGGCTTATCCATACAGTTTTTCGGCCCGCTTCAGGAACGCATGAACGAGCTGGCCGCAGGTCAGCTCGAACACCGGCCCGAGCAGCATGTCCTTCAGGCGACTCGCGAACTCGAACCGCATATTGAGTTCAAGCCGGGATCCCCCATCGGCGAGGGGCACGACGCGCCATTCGCCCTCGAGCGCAGAAAAAGGTCCAGTTACCAGCGACATACGGATGCGGCGCGGCGGCTCGAGACGATTGCGCGTCGTGAAGCGCCACACCTGCTTGCCGAGCGCGACCGCGAGCGTCGCGAGTACCTCAGAATCATCGCCGCGCTCCGGCGCAGGCGGCACGGCGAAGGACGCGGTGCACCCCGGTACGAAATCGGCATACGAATCGACGTCGGCGATCAGCTCGAACATAGACTCCTGTGCATAGGGCACGGTCGCACTGCGATGATACTCGCGCATGTTGCCGCGATCAGTTGAATACGCCGAACGCATTCAGCAGCACGAGGACGACTGCCACGGGAGCAACATAGCGCGCCAGGATGCGCCAGGCTTGATAGAGCGGCCCGGCGCTCGGGTCGAGTTCATCGGCGCTGGAGTTCCGGCACATGACCCAGCCGGCGAATATCGTCAGCAGGAAACCACCGAGCGGCAGCATGACGTTGACAGCGAGGAAGTCCAGGTTGTCGAAAATCGTCCCCTTGAAGAACTTGAACTCACTGAGATAACTGAACGACAACACGGTTCCGAACCCGAGCAACCAGACGATCAGGCCGATCCGGCGTGCGGCGGCCTGGCGCGATAGCCCGAAGCTCTCGACCATCCACGCGACGGCGGGTTCCATCAGGCTCACGGCCGAGGTCAACGCAGCGAAGCCGAGACAGACGAAAAACAGGAACCCGAAAAACGTTCCGCCGGCCATCTGGCCGAACGCGAGCGGCAGCGTCTGAAAGATCAGGCCCGGCCCTTCGGCCGGATCGAGGCCGTTCGCGAACACGATCGGAAAAATCACGAGACCGGACAGCAGCGCAATCGACGTATCGGCGATCGCGACCGAGAACGACGTCGACATAATCGACGCGTCCTGCGGCAGGTACGCACCATAGGCCATGACGGCGCCCATACCGACACTGAGCGTGAAGAAGGCCTGCCCCATGGCCGCGAGCACCACGTTGCCATCGATCTTCGAGAAGTCGGGGCTGAACAGGAATCGCGCGCCGGCGGCAAAATCACCGGACGAAATGGCATAACCAAGCAGAATCAGCAGCAGGATGACGAGCGCCGGCACCATGATCCGGACGGCACGTTCGATGCCCTCCTCTACGCCGAGACTGACGAGCACGACGGTCAGCGCCATGAACAACGTGTGCCAGAAACCGGTGACCAGCGGATTGCCGATGAAGGCGCCGAACTGCGACCCGAGCGTCGCGGCGTCCAGGCCGGAGAAACTGCCGGAGACCGCCTTGATCGTGTAGGCCATCGTCCAGCCGGCGATGACACTATAAAAAGATAGGATCAGGAACCCGCCGAACACGCCGGCCAGCCCGACGAAGCGCCATGCGGGTTGTCCAGCCTCCTCGACCCCGAGCAAGCGCATCGTCTCGACGGGGTTGCGCCGCCCGCGCCGACCAAGCAGGATCTCGGACATCATGATCGGCAGACCGATCGCGAGGACGCAAGCCAGGTAGATCAGGACGAACGCGCCGCCGCCGTTCTGCCCGGCGACGTACGGGAACTTCCAGATATTACCGAGACCGACCGCGGAACCGGTGACGGCAAGAACGAACGCGAACCGGGATGACCAGTTCCCATGAAGTGAAACACGCCCGCCGGTCGCCGCGACTGAGTCCGCCATTCATCCATCCACTGTGCGAAAATTGTAAGTTTGAAGGAAAGCGCAAACTCGGACAACACCGGGACCGCGCCACCACATGTCCACCAAGAGCAAGAAAAAGACCGGCAACGACTCGCGCATTGCCGAGAACCGCAAAGCGCGCCACGAATTCTTCATCGAGGAGAACTTCGAGGCCGGGCTCGCGCTCGAGGGTTGGGAGGTCAAGGCATTGCGGGCGGGTCGCGCGAACCTGACCGAGGCCTACGCGATCCTGAAAGACGGTGAGGCGTTCCTCCTCGGCGCGCATATTTCGCCGCTGAATACGGCTTCGACCCACATCCAACCCGATCCGATCCGGACCCGCAAACTGCTAATGAACCGTCGCGAACTGGACCGGCTCATCGGCGCGGTGGAGCGGCGTGGCTATACCCTTGTCCCGCTCTCGCTGTACTGGCAGCGCGGCCGCGCAAAACTCGCGCTGGGGCTGGCCAAGGGCAAGAAACAGCACGACAAACGTGCCTCGGACAAGGACCGCGACTGGCAGCGCCAGAAAGCGCGGATCATGAAAAAGGGCTGATCAGCTTCCCGGCGAGTCGCCTCGCGAAGGCGCAATGGCGGCGATGGCCGTTTCGAGTTGGTCGACGCGCCGGACGGCAGCTTGCCATTCTGCAAATGCCAATTCGCTTTCCTCAATGGTTCTTTTCAAACGCGCAATCTCCGTTTCCCAATTTCGGTTCTCATCTTTGAGGCGCGAGATCGCGTAATCCAGCTGCGTGTTTTTAACGGCAGCGTCGTTATAGAACCGCGGCGTTACGTACTTGCCTTGCAGATCCTTAACTCGCCTGTCATTGCGGGCGACGTGCTGCGTGTACGAGTTGATCTTGATCTCCGCGCTCGGCAGCCAGCCAGATGCGGACCATCTCTCGAAAGTTTCGTCGACCTCTAACTTCGCTTGACTGAGCTCCATTGCGAGCCTGACGAAGTCATCGTCGGATGGCGCAATCAGCCACTCATGATCATCCGCATGCGCGGCAGCGTCGCACAGAGTCTGCACCATCGCGTCGCTTACGAAGAAAAACTCGCTGCCGAGCTGCACGCCGGACTTCTCGAGCCTCTCCTTCACGCGGTACTCCCATTCCGTCGCCGCCCCGGCCTCTTTGAATAACGCGCGAAATACGAGATTGAGCGGGCGTCCGTCGGAAGTCGTCATTCTTGCGGAATCTGGTTCTCCGTCCGCGCCGATTCCAATCCTGACGCGACTCATGCCGTCGACTTCGAGTTCGTCGTCTTCGCTCAGGACATACAGCTCAATCGCCACCACTGGCCCCCAATAACTAGCTTCCGCAAATGGAATCAAACACTTATGGTAAATAGTACCCAGCAATAGAGCTAAATTGAAGGGCCGAGGAAGGAACCGGGGCACTTGCCTTTATCGCGCGCTTCCCTAAACTTCCGGACCAGCACGTGGTCCAAGACTTGGACTCCCGAATACGGGGGCGACATGGCTTCGACGTGGGTAGCGAAACCCAGAGTGCATGCCGAGGCGCAGACTACCTCGTAAATACAGCTGCAAACCATATAGTTGCCAACGACGACAACTACGCTTTAGCTGCTTAAAAACCAGCCTTTAGCCCTCCGACCGACATGTGCTTGTGCATTCGGACTCCGGGGGTCATCTTCACAAGATCGCGCGAGGGTATGTTCAGGGCCCGAACGTTAAAACCTAACTGAGCTGGCTCGTGGTTTTCCCTGCCCGTCGGGTAGCCACGAGTAAGATTAAAGACGGTATAAGCATGTAGACCTCGGGGCGGAGTGCTTGCGGACGCGGGTTCGATTCCCGCCGCCTCCACCATAACTTACTGATTCATACAGGCCGGCAACGGCCTGTAGGGGTCAGTATTGGCCATGTTTGGTCAACATTGGCAATACGACAGAAAATCCCGACTACACCAGCAGAGATTTTTTACAAAGTTGAAACTAAATCTCAGTGATTAGGTGGCTTAGTTCGCCGATCGCTTTTGACGGTTCGTTTTTCGTCACCGTGGTGTTGCGCAAAACCGCCAAATCGGCTCCATTCATCGCGGCGATCCTCGTTGGTCCGTCGATCGTCGTATTTGCGGTAGCCACAGTCACAGGTTGATTGATCACAATCTGCAAGCGGCAATCTGGGGGCTTCTTGTGATAGGAATCTCTCGCCTTGCAGTTTCCGGGCCGCGGAGCAAGCCTCAGGGCCCAGAGAGATGCAGACAGCACCAAATCGGCGCGGAGTAGCTGTCTCCGACTTAGCAGACTGCGAACGATTAGCAGAACTGCAGGGCAAAGCCCGCCGCTTTTGATTCTTCGCGCGGAGGTAAAGCCACGGCGCCGCGATTCCGATCGTAGTACCGAAGGCAACCCAGCTAATCACTGACATCAGGCGTGTTCTCGCAATAACCTTGTTTTTTTGTAGCACCTCTTACGCCTGCAATCTGAGATCAGGTTCTCAATCGAATAGAACGTTCGCTTGGGAGCAGAGACCGCCCATCAGCCAGGAAATGCTGCTGTGCAGTGCTGAATGTCGTATTCCGGCGGTGAGTTCAATCGGTCATCGCAACACTTTATCTTGGTTGGAAAGACGGAGTGTTATCAATGGCCTACAGGAAACGGATCTACTTCACCGCCGAAACCTAGCGGTCTGGGGGCACATCTGGGGGCATATTCGGCATGTATCGCCTGCACCCATTGAGACGCTTGGCTATTCGGTGGAAGCGAGATCCACCAAATTTGCGGGTATTTGG
>CAZISL010000201.1:0-7508 GCA_964541975.1 uncultured Chromatiaceae bacterium
CGGGCTGTTCGTGATCGCTGTCAGTCGCGATGCGGCCGTCCTCCATGCCGATCTGCCGGCCCGACCGCCGCCCGATCGCAGGGTCATGAGTGACGACGATCAGCGTCAGTCCCTGGCGATTCAGGTCCTCCATGATGTCGACGATCTCCTTGCCGGATTTGCTGTCCAGGTTACCGGTCGGTTCGTCGGCGAGCAGGATGGTCGGCTCCATGACGATCGCTCGAGCGATGGCGACACGCTGGCGTTCGCCGCCGGACAGCTGATCGGGCCGGTGGTCGAGCCGCGCGGCCAGGCCGACGCGTTCGAGCGCCGTGTCGACCCGTCGCTTGCGCTCAGCCGGCGCCAGCCCGGCGAGCACCATCGGCAATTCGACGTTCTCGAACGCGTTCATGCGCGGCACGAGATGGAATGACTGGAACACGAATCCGATCTTGCTTTGACGAACCGCGGCGAGATCATCGTCGTTCATCGTCGCGGTGCTGATGTCGTCGAGCTGATATTCACCACTGGTCGGTGAGTCGAGCAGGCCAAGCACGTTCAAGAGCGTGGACTTGCCGGAGCCGGACGGCCCCATGATCGAAACATGCTCGCCGGAATTGATCTCGAGGTTGATGTGGTCGAGCGCATGAACGACCTGGTCACCGACCTGGAAGTTGCGGCACAGGTCTTCTAACTTGATCATGTGGGCCCGCGCGCCAGTGCGCCTATTCCACCGTTGCCGCGACGCCATCCTCGACGCCTTCGCGGTCGACCGTCAATACCACTTTTTCGCCCTCATCAAGGCCCGACAGGATTTCCGCATACTCCCAGCTGCGGACCCCGATCTCGATAGCGCGTTTCGCCAGCGTATCGTCTTCGAGGACATACACATTCGTTCCGTCGACGATCGTTTGCGTCGGTATGCGCAGTACGTTCTCGCGTGTCTGCAGCACGATTTCGACGTCTGCGCTGTACCCGGGCAGCAGCCTGTCGCTGTCGGGGTTCTCGATCTCGGCTTCGATCTCGACAGTGCGGGCCTGTTTCTCCGTGTCGAGCACATAGGGCGCTACGCGCCGGACGAAGCCCGGAAATTTCTGATTCGGAAACGCGTCCATCGTGATCGACGCTTTCTGTCCGGCCGAGATGGCCGGTGCGTCGACCTCGTCGATGGGTGCGCTTATATAAAGGCACTTGGAGTCGATCAGGTCGACGGTTGGTGGCGTTGCGATGCCGACCGGTGACGGCGTGACGAACTCACCGAGTTCACCGTTAATCTCGGCGATGATTCCGTCGAACGGCGCGCGCAACCGGGTGCGTTCGAGGTGTGCTTTGGCGACTTGGATCCGGGCGTCGCTCACGAGCGCCGCATCGTTGGAAGCTTCACAGCCTGCTTTTTGTGCCTTTGCTTCGCCGACAGCATGAGCTGTCTCCTCCTCGGCCGCCAGTCCCTTCTCGAGCAGGCTCGACATTCGCCGCGCTTCCTGCTGGGCGACTTCCGCGCGTGTACAGATTTCGTCACGCCGCCCGCGGCTCGCGATGGCGTCGCGCTTCGCGAGTTGCAGCTCCGCACGCAGGTCATCGTTCCACAATTCGAGCATGACCTGGCCGGCCTCGACGGCGTCGCCTTCACGCACCGGTAGTTTGGCAATCTGCCCACCCAGTGCCGGCGACATGCCGGCCCGGCGGCATGCGTCGACCGTGCCGGCGCGGGTATTGGATACGGTCGAGACCACGTCGCCATAGTCGACCTCGATAATCGTGACGCTGATGGGCTTGGATCGCGTCAGGAATATATATGCTGCGACCGCTGCGACCGCGATGCCGGCCAGCAGGATCCATTTTCCCATGCTTTTCATGTTCTTCTCGGGGGACTCACTCGGGGCGACTCATTTCTGTCAGCGTCTCAGTATATCGGCGTGGCGCGCCATCCAAAATAAGGACTTTCCGGCTCGCCGCCGTATCTCGGGCCGCCATAAGAGTGCGCCGGGTTGCTGGAACGATAGCGATGTCTATATTGTTCGCCGCTGACGCTATATAGTTTCAGGCATCTTCGATCTGCCGTCCCGGCAGTAGCAATCTAACCAGAGAACTCTCAATGAACGACGACAACAACCTCGCCCTGTTCTGCGATTTCGAAAACATCGCGCTCGGCGTCAGGGACGCCAAATACGCAAAATTCAATATCCACAAGGTGCTCGAGCGACTACTCCTGAAGGGCAGTATCGTCACGAAAAAGGCGTATTGCGACTGGCAGCGTTACAAGGAATTCAAGCCGGCGATGCACGAGGCCGCATTCGAGCTGATCGATATTCCGCATGTGCGCATGTCGGGCAAGAATTCGGCCGATATCAGGATGGTCGTTGACGCCCTGGACCTGTGTTACACCAAGGAGCATATCGACACGTTCGTCATCATCTCCGGTGATTCGGACTTTTCTCCACTCGTTAGCAAGCTGCGGGAAAACGCGAAAACGGTCATTGGCGTCGGCGTCAAGAACTCGACGTCCGACCTGCTGATGAGCAACTGCGACGAGTTCATCTACTACGACGACCTCGTCGCCGCGCGCGATTCGGGCGGCAGGAAGCCCGCGAAGACTCGCACGAAGAAGGCGTCAAAGAAGAAACCGGCTGAGCAAAGCAAGCCATCGGATGATCGAGAGCAGGAAGCGATCGATCTCGTGGTGGAAACGGCAGAGGCAATGAATGCGGAGAAGGGCGATCAGGCGAAGCTGTGGGGATCGATGGTCAAGCAGGCGTTGAAGCGCCGTCGCCCGGGATTTAGTGAGTCTTTCTATGGTTTCCGCTCGTTTAACGATCTACTCGAGGAGGCGCAGTCGCGCGGATTCCTGGAGATGGAAATGGACGAAAAATCAGGTGGTTACGTGATTCGCAGGGTCGCGCGAGGGTAACGCTTGACCGCCCGTCAGTGCCGCGATTCCGCAGGTGGTGATTTCTCGCCCGGTTCAAACTCGATCATGACGATTTCCCAGTCCTCGACGTCCGGATAGTCGGGGATCATCTTGTAGTCGACGATCTCGCTGTACGTGCCGCGGAGTTGAATCTCCATCATCGTCGTGCGCAGGTGATCCAGCCGGTTGGTGCCGTTGAGGCGAATTCGCAGCAAGCCCCTGCCGGGCGATGTCTGCACGCGGCCCCACAAACGAAACAGGCGGGGATTGACCTCGTAGCGCAGGGTGCCGCGTACGCAGAGCAGTTTCGCGTTGTCGCAGAACAGTTCGTTCTTTTTCAGGTAGTAGAGCGGGCCGGCACTCGCGTTCGAGATGGCGAAGAGGCATAAGGAGGGCAGCGTGACGGCCAGCCACATCAGGCGTCGCGGCCGATTTCGCCGGTGACAGCGTCGTATGGATCTGTCTGCAGCAGCGGTCAATTCAGGTCCGTCCGTTCTGGGGTATTGCAGTCGCCATCGCGTGTAAACGCTCGGCTATTACGCTAGTTTATACGTTCGTTTCGTCGTGGAGTCCTGCCTTGGAATTTCGTGCCCTGGTCGCGTTGCTCGAGTCGCGCGGCGAGTTGTTGACCGTGCGCCGCGAGGTCGATCGTAACTACGAGCTTCCGGCCCTGCTGGCGCAGGCGGAGTCGCGCGAGAAAGCGGTCAGGTTCGAGCGTGTCGCGGGCAGCGACTTCCCGGTCGTCGGCGGCGTTCTGACGTCGTTGCGGCGCTGGGCGCTCGGCCTTGGCCTGTCGGTCGATACTTTCGATGCGCCGAACGCCCTCGAGGAATACCTTGCGCTCGCCGTCGCCTCGCCGCTGCCGGCGAAGGTGGCGGAATCGGGGGCGGTCGCGGAGGTGGTCGTCAGCGGCGACGATATCGACACAGGCCGGTTGCCCGCGCCGCTGTTCTTCAGCGGCGACTCGCACCCGTTCATCTCGGCCGGTCTCGGGTTCGCGCTGGATCCGGCGTCGGGCAAGCAGAACGTCGGTTTCTATCGCGTGCCAGTGATCGATCGCCGCCGTGTATCGCTCAGCGCCGGCCCGACCAGCCACTTGCGCGGGATCTACAATGCCCACCGGGAGAACGGCGCGAAGCTCCAGGTCGCGCTGGCGGTCGGCGTGCCTCCGGCATTGCAGGTCGCCGCGGCGGCCGATATCCCCGCGGGTATTTCGGACGTCGATGTGGCCGGCGCCCTGCAGCGGGAGCCGCTGGAGATGCTCCGGTGCCAGACCAGCGATATCCTGGTGCCGGCGGACGCGGAATTCGTGATCGAGGCGACGGTCAATCTCGACGACTGGGTCGACAACATCATGGGCGAGTTCGGCGATCAGTACGGCAAGACGAATTCGCCGACCGCGACGATCGATGCCATCACGCACCGTCATGATCCGATGTTCCACGTCATCATGGCCGGCATGAACCGCGAGCATAATTATCTCGGCCGCATGCTCGGTTATCACCTGCGGGCCGGTATCCTCGACGGTCTGCGCGGGCCGTTTCCGACCGTGCGCGACGTCTGCGTCGACATGACGCCGCAGCGCACGGGCATGCGCGCGCAGGTGACCGTGTCGGTCGACAAGGATTCGGACGACGAGCCGCGCGCGATCATCGACGCAATCTACGCGATGAAGTTCGGCCGATTCCCTCTGTCGATGCTGATGCACCGAATTGTCGTCGTCGATCCGGATGTCGATATTAACGATCACCGCGAGATCGACTGGGCGATCGCGAGCCGTATGAACAGCGCCGAGCAGTTTTCGGTTTACGAGGACGAGACCGGCCGCGGCGCGGCGGTCACGCGACTGGGCTACGACGCGACTGCGCCGATCGCGTTACGCGAAGCGCTCCGGCGCCCGGATATTCCGGGAGAAGAACAGTACGACCTCGACGACTATCTGGCCGACAACTGAGCGCGCCCCCGGTATGGCGATTCGCAACGCCATATCTTCGCGTCAGACGCGTTCTCATTCAAAGAACGGTTTGACGTCTCGGTTTGAGACCATGAAGCAGTTCACCAGCAACCACTTCAGGTTCATGCCGATGCGCTCGGCGCGCGGTTCGGTCCAGCTATAGCCGATTTCCTCGACGCCGTCGTCGGTTTTCTCGATGAGGTACATGACGAACGAGTTGCGCGTGAACGCACCGACTTCGTTGTTCATCGGCCAGCGCACGTTGCGCAGCGTCAGGCCGAACGTCCGGCCTTCCTTCGATTCGAACCATTGCAGCGCGCCCTGATCGTGCATGTCCTCGATCGGGTAGCGGTCGAACGGTTCGTCGCGCCCGCCGCTGACGCCCGGAATGTCCACGTAGCAGCTGAAGTTGCGCGCGCGCGTGAGTTCGAACAGCGTCGATTGATCGATCGTCAGCCATAGATCTCTGGTCGTGAGTTGCAGTTCTGCGGCGCAGGCAGCGGATTTATTGATGCCCCAGAATTGCCCGGCATCTCTTCGCCACAGCACGTCGCAGCCCTCCCGATAGGTCGCGTCGTCGTCGCCCACAGCGTAGCGCTTCATGCGCACCAAGCGAGGGTCGTCGTCCGTCGTCAGCAACCAGAGTTCGGACTCGCTCGGCGTCGCGTCACGGCCGCGATAAAGCTCGTACGAGAAGAGCGGGGCGCCGAGCTCATCGTCCTCGACCGCAGCGATCTCGGCGCGGGCCCTGTCGTGGCGTTCTTCCTCGGGAAACTTCAGGCGCCCGTCGAAATAATTTTGATTCGCGTTGTCGTACAGTCCTGCGAGCAACTCCGACATGACCTGCAGATTGCGTTCGCCGGGTGTCCCGTCCTGACCTTGGGCGAATGCCGCATTGCCGGCGACCAGCGCCACGCAGACAAAGATGATTCTCGACATATTCATCACCGTTGCTGTCAGTGACCCGTCGGTGCCGCGACCTCGATATGCTTCTGGAAGACCGTCCAGCTCGTTTCATTGGGCCTCGAGTCGTCGGCCGGCGGCGGTTCGAAGTAGGTCGGATAGCGCTCTTTCAGAACGGACATCAGCGGTTCCGGGATGTCCGCCTTGTTCCAGCTGCTGAAGCCGGTCGCGTTAACCACCATCAGACCAGGCTTGGAGCCCATCTGCATCCACGGCAGCCACTGCGCGATGCGCGACCAGCTGATGTAGCTCCGGCCGAGACTTTCGGCGTTCAGGATTTCGTCGGCGACGTACGTCGTGTTGAAGATTTCCATCGCGTGGTAATAACCCCCGACGTACTTCTGGTAACCGCCACCGAGCGGATTGTCGTAGAACAGCGGCACTTCGAAACTGGTCATGGCGATATCGCCATAGAGGCGGAGCGATGCGGACGCCGGTTTGCCATCCTCGCCTTTCTCGTATCGCGGCGCGCGCATGTTGACGGGATCGTTGGCGACGTGGACGACTTCGACGGCTTCCCCGGTCCAGGGATTTTCCCAGGTGTCCAGGACCTCGTTCGTCTCCGGGTGGAGATAGAGCATGACTTCGCGCGATACGCTGCGGAAGCCCTCGCCGCGGTCCGCATCGGAGACCGAGCCGCACTGGCGCGTGTTGACGCCGAGAACGTTGAAGATATGACGGTCCTTCTCGCCGGGCACGCGGCTGTATGCGCGACCCTCGAAGATCCCGAAGCGCACCTTTTCGTCCAGCAACGAGCCGCAGGTGCTCTTGCGCTGGATCTCAAAAGCCTGCCGGCCGGTGTAGTTCTGCGTGTCCGCAACTGCAGAGCAGCAGACCGAGACGCAAAGAATCGCGACACTGCTCGCGAAGGATCGATAGCTCATTATTTCTGTCCCCGATTTGACGGGCCTGATCCCTGGCCGCGAGTACTCTTATCGACGGGCCAGTCTAGATTGGAACGTGCGTCGCCACAAATTGAACGGCGTCGTCGTCGGGTTGTTGCGGTCGTCAGTTGCCGAATTGGAAAGACATACGGACGCCGATGACACGTGGACGTGGCAGGAATGCCGTACTGTAGAGCGGCAGGTCGACCATCACGGTCGTCGGTGGCGTGCTGGCGATGTCAATTTCGCTGCCGAGCGCGAAACAGCAACCCAACCCGGGCCCGCCACCGCCGAACTGCACCGTATCGTCGTCCATGACGTTGTTGACGTAGAATAGCGTCTCCCAACGGTCACTGCGGAATCCGAGCCTGAGGTTTAAGAGCGCATACGAAGCGGTCCACAGGTTGTTGGTGATCCCGGTGAAGCGCTTGTCCTGCCAGATCACGTCCGTCTCGACATAGGCCGTGTTGCCCGCTGCCATCTGATAGTAGTAGCCGACCAGGCCGGAGAATGCGCCGTCCGGGGAGTTCTCGAGCTTGTTGCCCGTGTAGCTGACGCTGCAGAGTGTCTCGTCGCCGACCAGCGTTGGAACGCAGTTGCCGGCGTTCGCGGCCGTCACGGGGCTGCCGGTCTGCACGACGAAGTCAGTGTACGTGGCATCGAGCCACGTGTAGGAGCCGCTCAATCTCCAGTTGCCGCGGAGGAAGTCGCTAATCGGGCTCCAGTCGACCCGCAGTTCCGCGCCCCAGACTTCTGCCGAGCCGGCGTTCTCGATCTTCGACACCAGGCGCCCGTCATTGCCGAGCGTGGACGTTAGCGC
>CAZISL010000202.1:0-3360 GCA_964541975.1 uncultured Chromatiaceae bacterium
CGGTGTGCGAGCAGTTGATCCGCCCCGAGGACTGGGCCTTGTCGGTCGTCGTGGCGGTGACGACGGAGGCCGCGAAGACAATAACTTCGCGCAACGGCATGGAGCAGAGTCGTCTGACCTCTCCGTACTACGAGCAATGGATAGCGACGCATGATGGCGACATGGAGGCGGCTATCGGCTTCGTGAATGACAGGGACTTCATGGGGCTCGCCGAACTCGCCGAACACAATTGCCTGAAGATGCATTCGGTCATGATGACGACCCGCCCGCCACTGCTGTACTGGTCGCCAGCAACGGTTGCCGTCATCCATAAGATCGACGCGATGAGAAAAGCGGGTATGCCCGTCTTCTATACGATCGATGCCGGGCCTCAGGTCAAGGCCGTTTGCCCGACCGATACGGCCGCCGAAGTCGATGTGGAACTGGCGGGCGTGCCTGGCGTGTTGCGCACGATCGCCGGTGAGCTTGGCCACGGCGCTCGCGTCGTTGCGGATTGACTCGCCGGGCCACAACCGCATGACTGTCGCGACCGCACCCGGCAAACTCGTCATCTTCGGCGACTATGCGGTGCTTGAGGGCGCCCCGGCTGTGGCGACCAGTGTCGACGTCAGGGCGCATGCCCAGGTGGACGCGACGGATGGTCGCAATAGCGTGTTCATCGATCTGGCCGGCGGCAAAGCCTACGACTTCCTGGTGGAGCCGGGCGCCGAGCTCGTGTGGACGACGGAATCACCCGGCGACCGAGGGACCATCGTGTCGGCCGTGCTCGATACCTGTCACGAGCTCGCGCACCTGCGAGGTCCGCTGCCGGGGTTGCGCATCAGCCTGAATACGGACGCGTTCTTCACGCGCTCGAACGATCGAACCGAGAAACTCGGCCTCGGGTCGAGCGCGGCGGCGCTGGTGGCGCTGACGGGAGCGTTGATCGATGCGTTGCACGTCCCGGTCGAGCCGGATTCCGTGATCAGGATCTGCCACGAGGCGCACCGCCAGTTTCAGGGCGGGCATGGCAGCGGCATCGACGTCGCGACCGCCGTGCTCGGCGGGGTTATCGGCGTGCGTCGGGATGCCGCGAGCGAGTACCCCGTGGCCGAGTCATTGCCATGGCCGGATGGTCTGCTGATGTTGGCGGTATGGTCCGGCAGCAGCGCGGCTACGCCGGAATTATTGACACGGTTCAACGCGTATCGGGACAATCATACGGACGAATTCCGTCATCACCTGATGCACCTCGGTCGATTCGCCGAGCAGGCCGACGCGGCATGGCGTGACGGCCGGGTAGCGGCCCTGTTGTCGGCGTTGACCGGTTACGACAATGCGCTTCGCGCGCTCGATTACGATGCGGAAATCGGCATCAACACCGACGTCCATGAGCGCTTGCGCGGCATGACCGAGAAGCATGGCGCGGTCTACAAGACGTCAGGGGCCGGCGGCGGAGACTTCGGAATCGTACTGACGAATTCTCAGGATGTACTCGAGCAGGTCGCCGACGAGATCGGCTCTGCCGGCTTCATGTTGCTCGATGCGAATCTGAATGCGGCGGGACTGACGATCACGCCCAACGAAGACCAGCCTTAAAATCGACAGTCCGGCTTACTGGATGAACCGGTAGTACTCGATCCCCGCATCCTGAAACGCATGGGTTGTTTCCGAGCCAACGCGGTCGACCACGAATTCGGAGTGGGGCGCGTAATGAATACCGGCGAGACTCAAGCGATCGCGCAGCGCCAGGTATTGATCGTGTGTCAGGTCGATCATCGGTAACAGCGCCGACTTGAAGTCGATCGACCGCGCCCCGTGTTCCCAGCCTGGCACCATGCGAATCGGAATGGCGTCCGCCGCGTCGCCGCTACCATAGCCAACGAGCAGGATTTCCTTGCCGGCGAGGGCGATATCGTCGCAACTCGCTTCGTCCAGCCCCGCCGCGAGCCAGGCCGGGAGTGCGGCCGTATACAGGTTACCGAGCTCACGCATGCTCGCTGTGCCGAGCGACATCTTATGTCTCACATACTGATCGAACCGGTCGGAACGCCGGAACGATTTCAGCACCTTTAGCCCGGCCGGAAAGATTTCGTCGCTGATTTTTTCGCGGACACCGAAACCGGCGAGGTCCGGGGTTCGGTCGACTTCGGCAATGAAGTCGGCGACCGCTACGCCCGCGGATTCGCAATAAGACTCGAGTTCCTCGTGATCGGCGGCGGCGCCGTGCGCCAGGGCGAACAGGTAGGCCATGCCCCACCCCGTCTCCGGCATGCGCTGATAAGGACGATGCATGAAAATCGCTTCGACGTTCCGAACGTGCTGTGCGGGGTCGATGTTGCGCTTCCGGTACATGTCCTCGAGTGCGCGTTGCATCTCGTCGACGTAGCAACTGGTCGAATACTTGCCGTTGAATACGGGGATATCGACGAAGTCGGGGCTCGCGCCCGTGCCGTTCCGATTGATCAGCGGCTTACGGAAATCGACGCCGCGATAATCCGATGCAGTCCCTGATTCGGACAGATCGATAGTTGCGATGGTAGGGTCCGCGCTCAGTAACATCGCTACCGCACCCGCGCCCTGAGTTGGTTCACCGCTGCTGCCGCGCTCGTAGAGCGCCTTGTCCGCCGACACGACGATCGCGACCGAGTCGCCGCCGTCAGTTGCCAGGAAGCGCAACGCGTTCTTGAGTCCGTACACGCCGCCAAGGCATGCGTGCTTGAACTCGGGGACCTCGCAGTTACGGGATAGCCCGGGCAGGCCGAGTCCCTTGAGCGCAGAGTCCACCATGCCTTTGATGATGACGGCGCCGGCGGAGTTGTCAGTGCTCGATTCCGTGCCGAGGCCGAGGTAGCGAACGCGGGCCGGGTCGACGTCGTAATTCTGCATCAACCTCAACACCGCGTTGGCCGCCATCGTATAGACGCTCTGCTGCGGACCAAGCAATCTGAAGCCGGTGCCGACGACCTCGCGGATCTTTTCCCAATCGGCGCCCGTCCAGTCGCACCATTGCTGTAAGTCCACCCGGTAGGGCGGTAAATACAGTGACAGTCCACTGAGTCCGACGGGTCGTGAGGTCATGAGTGAAGTCTGTGATCGATCAGGTTGCCCGGCGTCAGGCGGGCCGGGGTCGTGCCCCGCATGGTTGCAAATCCGTCGCTATTCTACCGTGATTGTTACAACCTTAGACACAATCGGCGGCTGATGTGGTACGTGATTTCCGTCGCCCAGCACCAGCTGCAGCGTGTGCTGGCCGGGTTCGAGCTCGATCGAGGTTTCGGTCTGGCCTTTACCATAGTGCACGTGCTGGCCGTCCGCGGGCACGGGGGCGTCGGGGTTCGCCAGCTCGGTGTCGATCAGCAGGTGGTGATGACCGGTATT
>CAZISL010000203.1:0-6488 GCA_964541975.1 uncultured Chromatiaceae bacterium
GCCGAGAACCCGCCCGCCGGAGGCCGCGAAGACCGTGTATGGCAAGCCGGCGAAGTCGGGCCCGAAGGCTTCCGCCGCCTGCATCGCGTCGGACTGACCGATCAGGATCGGATAGGTCACGCCGGTCTTCTCGACATAGGGTTCGACGTCCTCGCGGCGGTCGACGGCGATGCCGACGATCGTCAGGCCGTCAGGCTTGCGGTAATTCCAGGCGGTCTCGAGCAACGGCATCTCGCGCAGGCACGGGGCGCACCAGGTGGCCCAAAAGTTGATCACGAGCGGTCCGTCGGCCCATTCGGATAGCGAGCGCATTTCGCCGGCAAGGTCCTCGAGTCGAACGGCCGGCAGTTCATCGACGAGGCGGGCCGGTCCCGAAGCTTCAGTCACCGCTGCGGCGGACTCGGAAGTCGTGCGCGTATCGTCACCGTTGGTGAAGAAGTATTGCCCTGCGTAGTAGCCCGCGAGAATGCAGATGCAGATGACGGCGGCGTAACGAACCGGCCGCAGGTTCACCGGATGTTGTCGCTGATGCGTGGAGCCGGGTTCCCGACGAATGCCGAGGCGATGTGTGACGAAAATTCGTCCGCCGGCATGAAGCCGACGACGCGGTAATTGGTTCGTTCGCTGCCGCTCGCATCGAAGAACATGATCGTCGGCGGTCCGAAGATGCCGAAATGTTGCAACAGGGCCTGATCGAGTTCGTCGTTGGCCGTGACGTCCGCCTGCAGCAGCAACGTTTTGCTCAGGTTGTCCTGCACGGCTGCGTCAGTGAATGTGTAGTGTTCCATCTCTTTACACGATACACACCAGTCGGCATAGAAATCGAGCATGACGGTCCGGCCCGCCGCGGCTGCCTGTTGCAGCTCGATCTCCAGGTCCTGCACGGACTTGATGCGAGTGAACTCGAGTTCGGCGACTTCCTGCACGGACGTGCCGAAGCGCAGCGGCTGCAGCGGATTGGTTTGGCCGTTCAATGCGCCGACCAGCAGTGCGGCGCCATATAGCGAAGCGAGCAAGCCGCTGCCCTTCGCAAATTTCTGCCCGGATGTCGCGCCGTCCGCCAGCGACTGGAACGCGCCGAGGAAAACGCCTGCCATGAAAATGAGGACGGCCCACATGGCCATCGTGACTTCGCCGGGCAGCAGACGTCCGAGCATCCAGATGGCCAGTCCGAGCATCATGAACCCGAACGCACCCTTGACCTTGTTCATCCACGCGCCGGCTTTCGGTAACAGCGTGCCCGCCGACGTGCCAATGACGAGCAGCGGCAGCCCCATGCCGATGCTCATCGCGAACAGCGACAGCGCGCCGCGCGTGATGTCGCCGGTCTCGGCTATGACGGTCATGACGGCGACCAGCGGTGGGGCCACGCACGTTGTCACGACGAGCGCGGACAGCATGCCCATGACCGCCGTGCCGATGAACGTTCCGGTCTTCTGCTTGTTGCTGACGTTCGTCAATCGATTTTGTATCGCCGACGGCATCTGCAGCTCGTAAAAGCCGAACATCGACATGGCCAGCGCCACGAACAAACCCGCGACGCCGATGATGATCCAGGGTTTCTGCAGCATCGCCTGCACTTGCGCGCCGGCAGCGCCGGCAGCCGCACCGGCGGCGGTGTAGGTCAGCGCCATGCCGAGCACGTAAGTCAGGGACAGCGCGAACGCACGCGTCTTCGTGACGTCCTTGCCCTGTCCCGCGACGATGCCCGACAGGATTGGCACCATCGGCAGCACGCATGGTGTGAATGCGAGCAGCAGGCCGGCGCCGGCGAACGATGCAAGCACGAGCAGCAGGTTGCCATTGACGATCAGGTTCGCGAGTTTGGCCTGCTCGGACACCATCTCCTCGGCGGGTGCGATGTCGCGCGGCTGGTCCGCCGCGCTGGCCGACGGCAGGTCGACGATCAATTCGACCTTCTCCGGCGGGTAACAAATGCTGTCTGTCTTGCAGCCCTGATAGTCGAGTACCAGCGGCAGCGATCCGGCCGACGGTGTCGAGCGCGACAGCGGTACGTCGATGACGACAGACGAATAGAAGACCTGCGTCTCGCCGAAGTGTTCGTCCCAGGTCGTCGTGCCGGCCGGCATCGTCGGCGACCCGACCGCCGCGGCGTTGCCGGATGAAGAAATCTTCAGGCTGTCGCGATACAGGTAGTAACCGTCTTCGATCGTCCATTCGATGCGCAGGTTGAACGGGTCGACTACGTCAACGAGCGGCCGGAACGCCTGCTCGGGCGGCAACGGTTCGTCGGCGCCGGCCTGCGTCCCCGACATCAGCCGCGCGAGCGGGCTCGGTCCGCCTGCGGCGGTGTCCGCCGGCAGCGTCACCGACGCGGTCCAGGTCTGCGGCGGATAACACAGTCCGATGTCCGCGCAGCCCTGCGACTTCAGCTCCACCTCGAGCTCCGTGGCGCCCGCCGGGCGCGCAACGATCGGGATACGAACCTCGGCGGACTTGCGATAGATGTGCATGTCGCCGAAGAACTCGTCCGTATATGGCTTGCCCTGCGGCAACACCGCGTCGCCGAATGTCACATCGGCACTGCGGCTCGCATAGCGCATGCGTTCTTTATAGAGGTAATGCCCGGGCTCGATGTCCCACAGAACGATGACTTCGTCGCCGGTGACGCTGACTTCGTAACGGAATGCCTGTTCGGGGCGCAGGATGTCCTGTTTGGCCATTGCGTTCGTCGCAGCCAGCAGCGCGACGAGCAGCGAGAGGCTGGCCGCGGACCGGAGTGCCGCAATTATCGCGAAATGTTTCATCAGGCGACCGACTCCTCGATCCAGTCCAGGTAAGGTTGTGATCCCATGACGATCGGCAGGGCGATGATCTCCGGCACGTCGGCCGGGTGCAGTTCCCTGATCGATCTCTCGAGCGCGCCGAAATGGCGCGCCGCCGTCTTGATCACCAGCAATACCTCGTCATCGTGCTCGACCCGACCCTCCCAGCGGTACATCGATGCGACGCCGGATATGCGGTTCACGCAAGCGGCGAGTTGCTGCTCGAGCAGCGCGGTCGAAATCGTTTCGGCATGGCCCGCATTCGGGCAGGTGCACAGGATGACCAGGTGATCAGTATTCATCGCAATTCGGCCTCAGAGCCAATTGTAAGACCCGGGCCAATTCAGACCGGGCAACCGGGGTGAGGGTTCCCGGGACAACACGCGGGAAGGATAGCCCCGGCCCGCGGCGCTGTCATGGGCACGGTACTCATTATCAAGCGTATCGGCGACAGATCATGCTGCGTTGCAAAAGTTAACGACTTAAACCCTGTAGCCCCTTGAAATCGGGAAATCCGCCGCTATGATTAGCACTCCTTTCGGGCGAGTGCTAACAAGTGCTAGGCCCAGTCAGGCTCAAGAACTCAAAACAGGAGGTTTTTTACCATGAAGATCAGACCGCTTCATGACCGGGTCATTATTCGCCGGATGGAAGAAGAACGTACGTCTCCGGGTGGCATCGTCATTCCCGACAGTGCCGCGGAGAAGCCGATCAAGGGCGAGGTTATCGCCGTTGGCAACGGCAAGGTCCTGGATTCGGGCGAAGTTCGCGCGCTGGATCTGAAGGCAGGCGACCAGGTGCTGTTCGGCAAATACAGCGGCACCGAGGTCAAGGTAGAAGGCGAAGAGCTGCTCGTCATGAAAGAAGACGAGATCATGGCCGTCATCGAAGCCTGAGCCACTCAAATCAAAGAATCTAGACCAAAGAAATTAGACACTATGGAGAGCAGATAAAATGGCTGCGAAAGAAGTCAAGTTTAGCGACGAAGCGCGTCAGCGCATGTTCGCAGGCGTGAATATCCTGGCAAATGCCGTCAAGGTCACGCTGGGTCCCAAGGGCCGCAACGTCATCCTCGACAAGAGCTTCGGCGCCCCGACCGTCACGAAAGACGGCGTCTCGGTCGCGAAGGAAATCGAGCTGGAAGATAATTTCGAGAACATGGGCGCGCAGATGGTCAAGGAAGTGGCATCGCACACGTCCGACATCGCCGGCGACGGCACGACCACGGCGACCGTACTGGCGCAGGCCGTGCTGCGCGAGGGACTGAAGTCCGTCGCGGCCGGCATGAACCCGATGGACCTGAAGCGCGGCATCGACAAGGCGTCCGCGGTGATCGTCGAAGAGCTCGGCAAGCTGTCGAAGCCGTGCGAAGACGCCAAGGCCATCGCGCAGGTCGGCACGATTTCGGCCAACTCGGACGAGCAGGTCGGCGAGATCATCGCCGATGCGATGGGTAAGGTCGGCAAGGAAGGCGTCATCACGGTCGAGGAAGGCTCCGGCCTGGAGAACGAGCTGGACGTCGTCGAGGGCATGCAGTTCGATCGCGGCTACCTGTCGCCGTACTTCATCAATTCACCTGACACGCAGAGCGTCGATCTCGAAGATCCCTACGTGCTGCTGTACGACAAGAAGATCTCCAACATCCGCGACCTGCTGCCGCTGCTGGAAGGCGTAGCGAAGTCGGGCAAGCCGCTGCTGATCATTGCCGAAGACATCGAAGGCGAGGCCCTGGCCACGCTGGTCGTCAATAACATCCGCGGTATCGTCAAGGTCGCCGGCGTCAAGGCGCCGGGCTTCGGCGATCGCCGCAAGGCCATGTTGCAGGACATCGCGATCCTGACCGGCGGCCAGGTGATCGCGGAGGAAGTTGGCCTGAGCCTCGAGAAGGCCACGCTCGACGATCTCGGCCACGCCAAGAAGATCCAGATCACCAAGGAAAACTCGACGATCATCGATGGCGCCGGCACCGCTAAAGACATCAAGGCGCGCGTCGACCAGATCCAGAAGGAGGTCGAGGAATCTTCGTCGGATTACGATCGCGAGAAGCTGCAGGAGCGTGTCGCCAAGCTGTCCGGCGGTGTTGCCGTGATCAAGGTCGGCGCTGCCACCGAGATCGAGATGAAAGAGAAGAAGGCACGCGTCGAGGATGCGCTGCACGCGACCCGCGCCGCCGTCGAGGAAGGCGTCGTACCGGGTGGCGGTGTCGCGCTGATTCGCGCCCTGTCGGCTCTCGAAGGTCTCGAAGGTAGTAACGACGATCAGAACGTCGGCATCCACATCCTGCGCCGCGCGCTCGAGGAACCGCTGCGCCAGATCGTGATCAACGCCGGCGAAGACGGCTCGGTTATCCTGAACAAGGTGAAGGAAGGCAAGGGCGACTTCGGCTACGATGCGTCGACCGGCGAGTACGGCAACCTGATGAAACTCGGCATCATCGATCCGACCAAGGTAGCGCGCGCGGCACTGCAGAACGCGACGTCGATATCGGGGCTGTTGCTGACAACCGAGGCCATGGTCACGGAAGCACCGAGGGACGAGCCGGCTGGCCCGCCGATGCCTGATATGGGCGGCATGGGCGGCATGATGTAAATCAGCATCATTCGTTCTGGAGTATCAGCTCCGACGAAAAGCCCCGCCCATTCGGCGGGGCTTTTTTAGTCCCGATTCCGACCCCATACAGGTGATCCATGGACGGGGTTGAGGCGAATAAACACACAAATACATTGGCTTGGTTGTTGGAGTACTGGATATGAAAAATCGACTGATAGTCGCGCTGACCGGCCTGTTCTCGCCCGTCCTTGCATTCGCCACGAACGGCGTCGGCGTACTGGAAATGCATCCGTACGTCACGGGTCGAGAGTTTCCGTGGGAGATTCCAGCGGTTGGACTCTTGATTCTCGGGATCTACCTGATTCGGACCGTCGTCGCTTACCGGGCCATCGAAGGGCACTGATAGCAGCGCAAAGAAGCACAAGGCCCTGTCATTCGACAGGGCTTTTTTTTGGCTGGATCTTCAGGCTTTTCTACATCAACCGATCGAGTTCCGCCACGATCGCGTTGATCTCCAGCGGCTGCGAGATCACGCCGGCGTACGACGCTGACGGATCGACGAGGAACAACGCCGATGAGTGATCGACGGTGTACGCGTCCTCCGCGTCATCCACGAAATAGGGCGCGCCCAGCGCGGCGGCAAGCTCGTCTATATCCGCGGTGTCACCCGTGATACCCGTGAAGCTCTCACCGAATCCCGTGATGTACGCATGGATCCTGTCCGACGTATCGCGCCCCGGATCGACCGACATGAACACCACGCGCAGCGGCTTTTTGACGCCGTCGTGAATGATGCGCAGCTTGGCCATCGTCGTCGGGCACACGTGACCGCAGTTCGTGAAGCCCATGAACACGAGCGACCACTGGCCCTCGAGGTCGGCGGTGGCGAACGGCCGGCCGTGGTGGTCGACCATGCCGACCGCCGGCAGCGCGCGCGGTTGCGGCAGGACCGTTATCGCTGTCGGTTCCTGCATGGCACGGCGATCCGTGTTCGACGCCAGTTGCAGGCTGAGCCACAGTCCGGCGGCCAGCGCGACAGCCGCGGCCGTCAGCATCCATGGCACGGGATTACGTTTCTTGTGCTCGTTCATCGTTGGTTGATCCCTACCAGTTGTAGCTGATCCGGGCGAAGAAACTGCGCCCGGGGCCCGG
>CAZISL010000204.1:0-6520 GCA_964541975.1 uncultured Chromatiaceae bacterium
AGGATTCGGTTTTACTCGATCACCGTTGCGGGGGCAGCGCCGGAATGGCCGGATCTCAACGATCGCGACGCACCGGCTTCCCGTTATTTCGGCCTGACGGCCGAAAGCACCTGGCGAGAGCAGCGACTCTAACGATCCGCCACTCAGGCTGTCAAATAGGATTCGGGCGCGCTCCGACGGTCAGGCCGGGTCGGGCAGCGGGACGGGCAGCATGACGGATTGACCGTCGCGGGTGAATTCGGCGAACGGCGTGCCGTAGAGCCGCTCGAGTTTATCGATCGTCAGCATGGCCGCGACCGAGCCAAATTCCCAGCCGCCGTCACCGTGCATCATCAGTACACGATCCGCGAAGCGCCATGCGAGTAGCGGGTCGTGCAGCGACGCGACGATCGTCTTTCCGTTGTTCGCGAGCATTTTCAGCTGGCGCAACACGTCCAGCTTGTGCATCGGGTCGAGGTGATTCATTGGTTCGTCGAGCAACAGGATGTCCGGGTCCTGCACCAGCAGCGCCGCGAGAGCCAGGCGACGGCGTTCGCCGCCGGACAGGGTGCCGGTGATTCGCTCGCGAAGATCTTCGAGGCCCATCGCGGCGAGCGCAGCCTCCGCGAGTCGCAGGTCCTCCGCCGATTCCCATTGCCAGAAATCGAGTCGCGCATGTCTTCCCATCAGTGCCGTTTCCAGCACCGTGATCGGAAAGGCATCGTCGTGCGCCTGGAGCAGGAGCCCAAGGCGGCGGGCGATAACCGGTCTTTCGAGATCCTCGAGTGCGTCGCCGTGCAGGCGGACGGTGCCGCTTGCCGCCAGGCGCAGTCCGGCCAGCGTGTGGAGTGAGAGGGTCTTGCCGACGCCGTTGGGGCCCAGAATGCAGACGAAGTCGCCGGGGTCGCAACTCAGGTTCAGGTCTTGCACCAGTGTGCGGGTTCCGGCCTGGACGGTCAGGTTTTCACATGCGAGCGTCATGGTTGCTCGGCATTCTACGGCACCGGGGGGATTGCGGTTGAAGGGCCGAACGTGGCGGTTGGATCGCGGATGAATTGCCGAGCCCGGCCTACCGCTGCAAAGTCTTTTCCTGCGAAGACTTAGGAAAAGACTTTGCAGCGCTCTCCGGTCTCTCACCCGGAAGCCGCCGGTGATGCCGGTTGACCTTGGTGCTTGGTACCGCAGCGGTTCGGCGGGTGCGGTGATCCCTCGACGACCACGGCGGGCGTCAGTTGAGCTCGCCACTTCGGTCAGGATTTTCCGGGAAAACTATTCCGGAGTCCGCGCAGGAATAGTTCCTTCCCGGGAAATCCGCAATGGGGCTGCCGAACTGAAACTCGCCGCCCGCTTCCGCTGACTATCCAGCCTGGGGGTGACCGAGTCCGCGAAATTGCAGGCAAAAAAAACCCCGCGTGGGAGGCGGGGTTATACGGGTTATTGTTGTTGTCGCGTGTTCGGTTTTTACTACAGCGACGAGGCTGTGCTGGATTGTTGTTGTTGGTTATGTCCGCTTTTTTTTTCTACTTATTGTTGTAGTTATTATTCTTCTTCTGTTTGCATCTTCTGGCTTCGATGTCTGTGTACAGATTTCGAATACTGCCATCGCCTGTAAAAACCTTTTTTTGTGCGCAGCCTATATATAGCAAGACCCGTGCCACATGTAGAAATCGTGTTGATAAACATGCAGTTAGTAAATTTTACTGCGGCGATTTCGGGCTGTGTTCATCGCAACTGTAATGAAATCCGACGCTTTTCTACGGAAACCTTCTGAAGGTCGGGTTAACTTAACGCCCAAAGGCCTTGTAGTTACGTCATTTTAGTCGCTGCGATGACGCAAACGAGTCGCGCCGCAACAGCTGCTGTCCCGCGGCAGCTATGGGTTTCAGGCCTAAATCAATCAGTTGGATGATGCGTTTCCAGCCGAGTTGTAAAGATTTCCAACGCTTGCTGGCCGGTTTCCTGGCGAGCTCAGGTCGCGGCGTGAATAGGGTCGGCCGGCGACGATGACGGTCGTTATATTCGCGGCCTCGCGTATGTCGTCGAGGGGGTTTCCGTCGACGATCACCAGGTCCGCTATGGCACCCGTTCGGACCAAGCCCAGTTGATCTTTGGCGCCGACGGCACGCGCAGCGTCTGCCGTGGCCATGCGCAGTGCCTGGAAAGGCTGCAGGCCGGAACGTACCAGCAAGCGCAGTTCCGCGTGAATGCTCATGCCGGGCGGTACCTCTGGCGTGTCGCTCCCGGTCACGACGCGTGCTCCGTTCGCGAGGGCTGCGCCGATGCCGCGCGCGACCGCCGCAGTTTCGACGCGATGCTTCGCCAGCGACTCGTCCGTCAGGTGCCAGGATCGCCCATACCAGGCCTGCTCGGCGGCGGTGAACAGTTGCCCGAACTGCCAGCCGGTGATCAGTTCCTGGTCACTGATGAGCAGCGGCAGCCCGAGGGGCGCCAGGTTGGTCGTGACGGTCGCTTCGAGTGCGCCCGTGACGAGCGCGAAGTCGTCGTATCCCGCCTGACCCGGCGGAGGAGATCGGCTCTCATTTGCGCCGATCAACAGGTCGGGGAACGCGCGCGTGGCGACGGCCGGCAATCCGCGGGCGTGGACATTGGCGATCAGGTCGACGCGGGCCGCGACGTTGAGCGCCGCACACATGCCGATCGCGACGGAACCGCGCTCCGCGGCCGCGTTGATCTGCGCGCGGAACGCCCGCTGTGCCAAGGCAGGTTCCAGCACCGGCCTGACGACGAATCCGTCGCCCGCGTCGCTGCAGACCGTGCTCGCCATCAGCAGGCGGGGGCCGATACGACGGCCGCTGGCCCAGCTCTCATAACGTTCGATTGGCGGCGCCGCGGCGGCGACGTGCTCGCGTATCGTCGTCACGCCGTAGGCCAGGAACTTGCGGCCGAGCCGTTCGTCGCCGAGATGCAGCGGCTGCACCGACGCGTCGATCAAGCCGGGCATCACGGTTTTGTCCGACGCGTCGATGTATCTGACGGCATCGTCCTTCATTTCGTCGTCACGCCACGGCCTGATTGCGGTGATTCGTTCGTTGTCGACAATAATCTCCTGGCGTTCCACGTAACCAGGGCCGACTCCGTCGAAGATTCGACCGGCGCGGATGACCGTCCGTCCCGTGGCGGCCAGCGGCTTCCATGTGAGTGGAATTTCGCGCGCTTTGCCGGGCGGGTTTCCTGCCAGGCCGCTTGGTGATGATGCGTCTTCAGGGTTGTCTACGTCCTCGGCAGTGCCGGAATCGATGTCGATAAGCCTGCGCCCGGTCCCGGTCGCCGACGCATGGGGCGCCGCGAGATATTCGATTCCGTTGCCGTCGTCCGTCCAGCGCGGGTCGAGTGCCACGCCGGGTTCGTGCGTCAGTCGCCGCTCCTGCTTCGATTCGAGGTCCCTGAGCCAGACCTGCAGGCTGCCCCCGCGATCGGATACGAATGCGAGCATACGACCGTCAGGCGACAGCGCTGGTGATGCGTCGACGAACGGGTCGTTCGTCAGTTGGCGCAGCAGCGTGCCGTCCGCCCGCAGTTCCCAAAGGTCCCCGAGCGTGGCGATGATGGTTCGACCGTCTTGCCCGACTGCGCGGCCGTTGCTCCCGATGACCGGCTGGTTATCGGATGCTTCGAGGACCAGCGGCTTCGGCTCAAGGTCGTACGGCTCGATTTCGATCCGGGCGTTGAAGGCGATCGTCTCGACGTCGCGCTCGCCGAACTTGCGGCGGCGAATATGCCCATCAGAGGTGTAAAGAAACAGCGACCGCTCGAGCCACCGCACGGGATATGGAAATACGTTCTCGCCCTCCGATATCGGCTTCGAGATGACCGGGTCTGACAGCAATAGCATGCGCAGCTGGTTCTCGCCGTGCTGTTGCCGGACGTAGGTCAGCAGGCCGCCGCCCGGTCGCCATGCGGGCGCCCTGATGCGTGCTGTTTCGCGGACGAGCAGCTCGGGCTGTTCGCCGGGCGTCACGGCATAGAGCGCCGTCCCATGTTCCGTGTCGGCCACATAGGCAAGGCGCGTGCCGTTCTCGTTCCAGGCGGGTTCGTGCTCATCGTGACTGGCGAACGTCAGCTGTTGCAGGTCGAGCGTCTCGATGTCGACTTCCCAGGTGCCGTAGCGGCCGCCGCGATTCGACGACATGATCAGGCGATTACCGTCGAATGGCCGCTCGGCGCTCGCGATCGACCATGCCGGCGAGCGATGGTGGTAGTCGCCAAAGGTAACCTGCCGCGGCATGCTGCCGTCCGCGTTACGCACGATGACCTGGTGGAAACCATTCCGGATGGTCTCGTACGCGACGAGCTTGGCATCCGGAGACAGCACGGGCCGCTTCGCGAGTTCGTCGTCTTCGCTGAGCTGGGCGGCGAAACCGTCAGTCGGGTCGAGCGCCCACGCCCGGCCCACCAGTTCGAAGACGATCAGCGAGCCGTCTGGCGAAGCTGATATGGCAAGGTTGGCGCCTTCCCGTAACCAGACTTCGGCAGGCTCGCCGTCTTCTGCCGCCAGGGCGATCATCGGGAACACGGCGGACCACAGAACGATCGTTACATGCAACCGCGCGCGCATATCGAGTGGGTTACGGACGCCAGGTACCGCCGGTGCGTCGAGGATCCGCGGCGACGGTGAATCCTTCACGCGGCGACCACGCGGCCGCCGACACGCCGCCGAAGTACATCGATAGTGCGTCGAAAAAACGATACGGAATCGTGACGTCGTCGACGGGCAAGCCGGGTTCGCAGGCGACGCGTACCCCCTCTTCGGCGAATTCGACGTGCGCTCGCGGCAACCGGATTGCTTCGTCGAGCGGCAGCCCGATCTGCATAAAACCGACGAGTGCCTGCAGTATCGCCGTGGTAATGCGGTCGGCGCCGGGCGAGCCGACCGCCAGCACTGTGCCGTTGTCCGCCATCGCGCAGGTCGGCGCCATGTTAGAAGGTAACCGCGCGCCAGGCGGTCCCAGGTCCAGGCCCCGCCTGTTCAGTTCGAGTTCGCCGAGGCAGTTGTTCAGCCACAGGCCGGTGCCTTCGGGCATGTCGCCCGAGCTATAGCCGGCGGACAATGTCACGGCGCAGGCGAGCCCGCTGTCGTCGACCGCGGAGGCGTGGCAGGTAGAACCCGATGCCAGCGCCGAGATCGGGTCACAGGTTGCTGCAATGTCGAGCAGGCGCGCTGCGTCTGCGTCGATGTCGTCGCTCAGGTCCAGGTGATCGCGGCGGAATCCCAGTGCGACCCGCTGCACGTCGACGATGGTTTTGATCGTCGCTGCGTCCCACACCGTGATGGAATGCTGGTTGACCATTCGCAGCATTGCGGCGAGCACCGTGCCGCCAACGGCGGGCGGCGGGTTCGTCGCAATGCGCCAGTGATGCGCCACGTCCATGCCGCTTTCGATAACGAGGCTGGGCCGCCGCTCGATGCGGTAGTCCGCCATGTCCGTCTCGTTCAGCCGGCCGCCGTACTCCCTCATATAGTTCGTGATAGCGCGACCGACGGCACCCGTATAAAACTCCTGTGGTCCGAGTCGGCCGATGCGTTCGAGCGTATCCGCGAGATGTGGCACGTGGATCGCGTCGCCGACCTCCTTCAGGCTGCCGTCCGGGTTGTAGAGGGCCGTGTGCCCGTCGGGCGTTCGACCGAAGATCGGTTCTGCGGAGTGCACGAGATAGATGCGGCTGGCTTCGGGGAGCGGGAACCCGCGTCGCGACGCTTCGACCGCGGGCTCGAACAGAACCTGCCAAGGCACCTTGCCGTAGTCTTCGGATGCGGCGCCGAACAGCGCGACGCCGCCGGGCACGCCGACGGAGTCAGGACCGATCGTGGTCGTGACACCACCGCCGTAGAGCATGTGGACGTCCCACGAGTTGCGCTGATCATCGGGCAGCGTGTCGCCCTTGCCAGGCGCCGTGACGTATCCATCGAGCGTGATCGGCTCGCCACCGGGTGGCCAGATCGTGATGTAGCCGCCGCATGCGAGCGAGCAGATGCCCGGCTCGGTGCTGATCGATACGAGGATGGCGGCGATGGCGGCGTCGACGGCGTTGCCGCCGGCATCCGCGACATGCGCGCCGGCCTGCGCCGCGAGTTCCGACGTGGCCGCGATGGCGAGACGTGATGTCATCGTACTGCTGAGCGACTCCAGTTCATCGTCGGACCGGCTCAGAAAGACACGACGGAGCGAATGCTCGCGCCTTCGTGCATCAAGTCGAACGCCTCGTTGATATCTTCGAGCGGTATCTGGTGCGTGACCATACTATCGATCTCGATCTCGCCCGACATGTAGCGATCGACATAGCCCGGCAGTTCGGTGCGTCCCTTGACGCCGCCGAACGCGGTGCCCCGCCATACGCGCCCAGTGACGAGCTGGAATGGCCGCGTGCTGATCTCCTGGCCGGAGCCGGCCACGCCGATGATCGTCGACTCGCCCCAGCCCTTGTGGCAGCACTCGAGCGCCGAGCGCATCAGGTCCGTGTTGCCGACGCACTCGAAAGAATAGTCCACGCCGCCGTCCGTGATGTCGACGATGACATCCTG
>CAZISL010000205.1:0-7411 GCA_964541975.1 uncultured Chromatiaceae bacterium
CGCCCAGCGCGCGAAGCGTTGCCCCAGGCGGGATTCGAGCGGCGCCAGGCGTCGCACGAACCGATCGAAGCGATTGCGCCCATGGGTCTCGACGAGGGCATCCTCGAGCGACAGGATCGCCTCGAAGCTGCCTGGGTCGCCCTGCCGGCCGCAGCGGCCGAAGAGCTGCCGGTCAACGCGCCGGGCTTCGTTCCGCTCGGTCGCAATGACATGTAAACCACCGAGTTCCCGGATGCCCGACCCGAGGCTGATATCGGTGCCGCGTCCGGCCATGTTCGTGGCCACCGTAATGCGCCCGGCCTCCCCGGCGCGCGCCACGATATCCGCCTCTTCCTCATCGTTGCGCGCGTTGAGTACGCGGTGCTCGAGTTGCACGGCGGTCAGCATTGCGCTCAGTTGTTCGGATGCCGCGACGGACCGCGTGCCGATCAGCACCGGCCGCTGCTGTTGATGCAACGCCCGGATGCGATCGACAACGGCCCGCCATTTCTCATCGGCCGTCAGATAAACCTGGCTCGGCCCCGCGATGCGCAGCAGGGGTTTGTGGCTCGGTACTTTGACGACCCGCAGACCGTAGACCGACCAGAGTTCTCCGGCGACTTCGGTGGCCGTGCCGGTCATCGCACCGAAGCGCAGGTAGCGGCGGAAGAACCGCTGATACGTGATCTTCGCCATCGCATCGCGCCCCGGCGTGATCTCGCAGTCCTCCTTCGCTTCTACCATCTGATGCAAACCCATTTCCCACGAACGGTCGGCCATCACCCGGCCCGTATTCTCATCGACGATCATTACCTTGTCGTCGCGGACGAGGTAATGCTGATCGCGCACATACAAGTGCTGCGCGGCCAGTGCCTGTGTCACCAGCAACTCCCGGCGACGCACCCGCTGCCAGAACTCCGGCATCGTTTCGGCGAGTTCGGCCAGGCGCTCCCTGCCTGCCGCGCTGATCTCGACGCTGCGTTCGCGCGCGTGCACGAAAAAATGTTCAGTCGGACTCAAACCGTCGGCCATTCCCAGCGCCTGTCGATAGGTCGCTTCATCAAACTGCCCCTCGACCGGCCGCGACAGAATCAGCGGCGTGCGCGCCTCGTCGATCAGCACGCTGTCCGCCTCGTCCACGATCGCGAAACACAGCCCGCGCAACAACAACGGCGATGAACCGGCGCCTGACTGAAGCCCGTCGACACTGCGACGGAGCTCCGAACGGCGATGACCCATCGACACCCGGTCCCTAAGGTAGTCGAATGCCAGCTGCTTGTTTGTGCAATATGTCACATTGCAGCCATATGCCCGGCGCCGCGCGTGCGGCTCGGAATCCTCTTCCGTGACCGCTGCAACCGTTAGCCCGAGCAGCTTGTAGAGGGGCGACATCAGCTCGGCGTCGCGCTGCGCGAGATAGTCGTTGACCGTAATGACATGCACCGGGATCCCGGCCATGGCCGCCGTGCAGGCGGGCAACGTCGCCGTCAGCGTCTTGCCCTCACCGGTTTCCATCTCGGCCAGCATGCCGTTCAGCATGACCCAGCCGCCGAGTACCTGGCTGTCGTAGTGGCGCATCTTCAAGGTACGGCCGGCCAGCTCGCGGATCAGCGCGAAGGACGAGATCACCAATTCGTCGACGAGTCCGCGGCTCATCAGCGCCTGCCTGAGCGAGGTCGCGCGGTGCGTCAGTTCGCGCCCCGGCAAATCACGTAGTTCCTCTCCCGCCGTGTTGACCGCGTCGAGAAAACGCCTTCGATACAGTCGGCTCGTCTTCACGCGATGACCGGCACGCACGACGGTCCGGTGCGCAAGTTCGTCGAGACCGACGAACCCCTCCGCCACACGTTCGGGATAAGAGCCGAGACTCCGGCTGGGTCGCAGTATTTCCCTAGGCATCGAACCGCCTCAGGAATAGCTGGCGAATACGCCGATAAGCCTGCCGCGCCAGCGGTTCCGCACCATGATCGAAACGCACGTACGCACGGCCCCCGATGCGCGGCACCGGCGTCGGGATCTCCAGTTCGATATGAAAGACGTTGTCGAGCGTGCGGACACCATCTTCGTCGGCCGGGTCGACCGGCACCCGACCGCCGCCCATCGTGCCGAGCACCGGGCTCGGCAGCCGATCCATCGCGGCGGGTACCGCGCGCGTGACAGTTGCCTTGACCGGTTCGCCCACACTTTCGGTCAGACGCACCCACACGGCGTCCGTGCGTTCCCTGATCAGGCCGATGTCTTCCTGGGTGACGGCGACGCGGACACGGCCGTTCGAGTTGTCGCTGATGTAACCGATCAGATCGCCGTTGCGAACATAGCGATTGACGAGATCGCGCGGCTGCTCCACGAGGAACCTGCCGCCCGCCTTGCTCTGCACCGTCAGAGAATCCAGCCGCGTATTCGCGAGCGCGAGGTCCTCCCGAATCGTATTCACCTCGTCGAGCACGATCGACGCCTGCACGCGCTCGGTTGTCCGCAACGCGTAATAGCGCGTTTCGGCCTCGCGAAGATCGGCCTCGAGGATGCGGACCCGGTAACCGAGCAGCGGGTCGTCGAGCACCAGCAGCGGCGTGCCGGCCGCGACGGCTGCGTCCGGCAACGTCAGCAGCTGCGCGACGACGCCGTCGGCGCCGGCGCGCACTTCCGATTTATCCGGCGCCCAGACCACGCCCTGCGCCTGCGTCGACAGAGGTAGCGGCACCCACATGAAGACCGCGAGCAGGGCGGAACAGGTGCCGCCGACGACCGCGATCGCACGCGGGCGCTGCCGCGACAGGTTCGGGTCAGCGAGCAGGAACATGACGTGCTTGATCAACGGCAGAACGATTTGCATCGCGATCGCCCAGATCGCCAGCAGTATGCCGACGACGAAGAACTTGCTGCTGATGAACATGACGATGCCAAACAGCACGAGCATGCGATAGACGAACGACAGAACCGCATAGCCCCCCAGCCATTTGCACTCCCCGGGGTCCGTCGCTGGCGATTCACAGTTTTCGACGCCGAACGCATGGCGCTTCATCAGGTAACCGATGTACCGGTTCGATCTCGCCGCGAGATTCGGCATGTCGAGGAAATCCGCGAGTACGTAATACGCATCGAAGCGCAGCAGCGGATTGCCGTTGAATACGACCGTCGAGATACCGCCGATCAGCATCAGGTTGAAGGCGATGGAGCGGACGACGCCGGGTTCGACCGCGACCCAGATGAACATCGCCAACGCCGCGACGAACAACTCGACCATGATGCCGGCGGCGCCGACCATCATCCGTTTCGTCTTGTCCTTGAAAGCAGCCGCCGCGGACGCATCGACGTATGGCACCGGCGCGAGCACGAGCAACATGATGCCCATTTCGTGCACCTCGCCGCGCCAGCGCTTGACCGCGAGGCCATGGCCCAACTCGTGCAGCAGCTTGATGAATGGATAGACGAGCCAGATCAGGAACAGATTCTGCGCGTTCAGCACGCGATCGGATACGTTCTCCGTCAACTCGGACCAGTGCATGCCGACCAGCATCAGGGCGAGCCCGACGATGAGGGCCCACACGGCAAAGGCAGTGCCGGAAAATACCGGTCGAACGAATGGCAACAAGCGGTCGAGCAGTCGATCCGGATCCAGCAATGGCAGACGCAGCGCCATCGGGTTCATGAAACGTTGCTTGAGTCCCATCTGGCGGCGTTGCTGAAAACGCTTGAACAGGTCGTTCGTGTCGGCCGGGTTCTCCGCCAGCATCAGATCAGCCGAGTGCAGCTTGGCGAGCAGCTGCACGATATCGTCTTGCGTCGGCGCTGCGTCCCCGAGCTCGTCGTCAATCGCCTGCCAGATGTCGTTCACGGTGCGTCGACCGTCCAGCATCGCGATGATGCGATAGGCGGACGGCGAAAAGCGGTGCACCCGCCCCGCGGCCAGATCCTGGATGACAAACCACGCCGCGCCCCGATACATGTGGCGGTGGACCTTCGTGTGCGAGCGCAACGCGGGCTTCAGGCTCGCTACCCGATACCACAGCGGGCTGTACAGCTGTTCAGCCACGCGCTAGGCCCAGCCCGTCCACGACCAGCTCTTCAGGCGCAGCCAGTCGAACATCTCGTGGGTCCAGATCCAGACCAGCTTCCGCCGGCCAATATAGATCTTGCCCACACCCTGCATGCCGGGCCGGAGCAACTGCGTCCGGTCGACGAGCAATTTCGCCTGCACGGCGAAAAAATTCTCGCCGTCTGCGACGGTCGAGATCGGCGTGATTCGCTGCACGACGAACGGCATCCGCTCGTCGGGCAGACCCGCCAGCGCGAGCTGGCCGGCAAGACCCGTTACGAGCTGACCGATCTCACGCTCGTCGATAGCGAGCATCACGCGATAGTCGTTCAGCGGCGCAACCTCGAACAGCACGTCGCCGCGCTCGACCGGCGCGCCTAACGACTGCGTCAGGTCGCCCTTGACGATCATGCCGTCGACCGGCGCGGTCACTTGCGTACGCGCGAGCTGTTCCTCGACGAGTTCGAGTTGTGCCGAAGCCTGGTCCAACTGCGCCTGCAGGATCCGGACGCGCGAATTCTCGTGCGCCGCCATCGCCTCACGGTATTCCTTCTGCAGCTTGGCCGCCTCGCTCGACCACTTGAGCTGCTCGAGCTTCAGGTCACGGTCTTCGAGGCTACACAGCACCTGGTCGATCTTGACGAGATCTCCCGGGCGCACCGAGGAGTCGTCGACGTAACCATCGAACGGCGCCGTGACCGCGCGCTGCACCATACTCTCGAGCGTCGCATCGGCGGACACGCGATACTCGCCGGTCGCCAGCGACAGGAACAGCAGCGCGACCACGCCCGTCACGGTTCCCAGCTTGAAACGCGCGTGGCGCGGACCGGTGAGCTTGGCGAGCTGCCCACGCAGGGTGTCCAGCAACCGCGGCCCGATCCAGCGTTCCTCTTTGCGTTTGACGGCGAGGATCGGCCCGACCAGTGCCACGATGGCTTCGCACAATGCGACCGTCGTCCGGTCGAAATGCCCGGCCTCACGGTTCTCGAAACTCAGCGCGCCGACGAGGTGCCCGTCGACGTTGAACGGGATCGTGCAGATCGATCCGGATCCGTAAGTCTTCGACAGTTGCTCGTGCGCTTCAGATACCTGCGTAACGGACTCCGCCTCGGCCGGAAAAGCGAGCGTGATGTCCTGGTCGACGGCCTCGTCCATCGCCGCGGCAATCGCGCGCAGCAGGGCCGTGCGATTGTCGGCCGAGGCGCTCCGTGACACCGCGACCACGCGCGAGGATTGCCGGCGCAGGAAGCCGACGCTGACCCGTTCGCTGCCCGTGCGGCGCGCCAGTTCGGCGACCACCGCCGACGCGGATTCATGGAACGTCGTGTGCTCGAGGCTGGTCGCGACCATGTCGATCACGGTCAGCAAATGATTCTCGGCCATGCCTTCGCGGTCGCTCAGCAGCAGGTCGAGCCACGCGGCGCCCCATTGCAAAGCTTTGGCGCACGCACGTCGCTGTGCATCGCTGCCGGTCGGCAACTCGACCGCTACGACGCCGAACGACCGGTCGCCATGCGTCAGCGGGCACGTCACGACATCGCCCGCGCGCCCGGAATCGGCGTCCGCCGGATCGAATGGATGAACCGTGCAGGCAGGTTTCGCGGACGCAGCGACGGCGATGTTCGTCAGCGCCGGCGACGGAATAGATGTACCCGGCCAGTGCGCCGCCGCACGAAATCCGCCGTTCTCATGGGCCAGCAACACGACCGCGCGCAGGGCGCCCGCGAGCGTGCCGCACTGCAGGTCCAACCATGAGCTGATCAATTGGTTCTTGTCAGACATCCATCCACCGCGGGCGTTCGGCCCGCTTACCCGGAACTTATATATAGAGCGCTTCTGCGGTTAACTTACGGAATATGGTGAGTCCGGGATGTGACGTAATAAGCGATTACTCGATACAACGCCCGGATCCGCCTCAATTCGGCTCGTCCCGAGAGCTGTATCGGCGTGCGGGTGGCCGCAAAATGTGACCCAGGTCACAAGACCGGCCGACCACAGGGAGTCGCGAAAATTTGGCCCCAGTCGACGGTTTGATCCCGCAAGAGCTGCCACTCTCGCGCTTATGTAACGTCAGGTCTCGCCCGGCACTCACGGGCGGGATCGATCGAAGCAATGCAACCAGAGGTACATGCTCGTGCGCTCGTTCTTCCTGATACTCGCGTGGATCACACCGGCATTCGTCGCGGGGGCGCTGGGCTGGTCGGGCGTCTGGGGCGCCGGCAGTGCCTTCGGGGATTACCTGATTCCGATACCCGTCGCCGGTGGCGTGATGCACGTGCCGACCTTCCTCGTAGCGACCATCGTGATCTTCGCCGAGAGCAAGCAACCGGAGCCCCACAGCGGTTTCGTATTGTTCGGCGCGCTGGCCGTGTTCCTTGGCGCGCTCGCATTACAGATCGATTTCGATCGGCTGAACGAGGCGCTGTTCACCGACTACGAGCCCTACGGATCCGCGCTTCGCTTGGAGAAGAGTCCGTTCCTGTTATTCGTGACGACGGATGCGATGTGGGTCGCAATCTACGCCTTCGCGGTCGGGTGTCGCGTGAAACCGGCGTTGCTTGCCTTGCTGCCGCTGGTGCCCGCCGCGATCGTCGGTTCGGAACTGTTCAACTACGCGACCGGCGAACCGGAACTGACCTGGGGATTCAGCCGCCCGACCACCGAGCGGGGCAACGAGGTCGGGTTCGTCCATACATCGGGCGGCTACGATGAGGCGCGGTTTCGCGCCTGGATCGAGGACACCAACATCGTCATCATGCCCTGGGACACGCCCAATGCGGAGAACCTTGCCGTGCTCTTCACGAACAGCATGCAAGCCATTCGCTGGCGCAAGATCGAAAATACGGCCACCGTCGTCGGCACGTTCTGCTTCTACGAGGAAGACCAGTCCTCCACCGCTCACGCCGGGTATAAAGACTGCTTCGCAGACCGCCTGACGTTATCGAAACGACTGAATGCCGCCGCGGAGCAGATCGACACGGGTTTTGGCAGGGAGATCGACCGCTGGGCCGCGAACGTCAAGGTCTGCGAAGGTCTCGAGATACCCGAAGAACGCACCCTCGACATCGAACACATCAACTTTTGTCGCGGCGTGAAGGGCCGCTATCCGGAACTCATCGCCAACATGGCAACGCGGTATGGATCGGATTCACCGGAGATCGAGTTCATCCGATCAGAAGCGGCCAGGATCGGCATCACGCAGAACTAGGAGACGAGCACCCCGACAGGTAATCCAGAATGTCGTTCTCGGCAAATAGCGGATATCCGCCCAAAAAAGAAAAACCCGGCACGAAGCCGGGTTCTCCCAGATACGCGAGGCGTATCTCAAGCGATTAGGCAGCTTTCAGGTTGCTAGCCGCAAGTTTGCCGCGCTCAGTGACGACGTCGTAACTGACG
>CAZISL010000206.1:0-4174 GCA_964541975.1 uncultured Chromatiaceae bacterium
GGCATGGTCACCGATCTCGACCCGCACTCGCAGTTCCTGGATCCGGACGAGTACGAAGAGATTCGTATCAGCACGACCGGCAACTATTCCGGGGTCGGACTCGAGGTCAACATGGAGCGCGGCCGGGTCACGGTCGTCTCACCAATCGAGGGCACGCCGGCCGAACGCGCGGGTCTCAAGTCGGGCGACGTCATCGTCAGCATCGACGACATCACGATCGACGAACACAACGTCAGCGAAACAATCGGCCTGATGCGCGGCAAGCCCGGCACGAAGGTCAGGATTACAGTCACGCGCGACGACGACGAGGAGCCGATCGAATACGAGCTGACCCGCAGTCATGTGCAGGTCAGCAGCGTGCGCACGGAGATGCTCGATTCGAGCTATGGCTATATCCGTATCGCGCATTTCAGCGAGACGACGTTCCGAGACTTGCGCAAGGCCGTTACCGAAATAAAGAGCAACGCGGTCGGGGAACTCGACGGCGTAATCCTCGATCTGCGCAATAACCCGGGTGGCGTGCTCGACGCAGCAGTCGACGTATCCGATGCTTTCCTGGACGGCGGCGTCATCGTCACGGCGAACGGCCGGGGTCACGACGCAACGTTCACGCATGAAGCGCAGTCGGGCGACTTGCTGGACGGCTTATTGCTCGTCGTGTTGGTTAATCACGGTTCCGCGTCGGCGTCGGAGATCGTCGCCGGCGCGCTGCAGGACAACGATCGGGCGACAATCGTCGGCAACCAGACCTTCGGCAAGGGGTCGGTTCAGACGGTTATGCCGCTGTCGAACGGCCGCGCGATCAAGCTGACGACGTCGCGCTACTTCACGCCGTCGGGTGATACCATTCAGGGACAGGGAATTTCACCGGATATAATTCTGGAAGAGGGGGGCTTGGAGGATGTGCTGGCCGGCGCATCCGAGCATCGCACGGACGCCGGAGAGGCGCTGTTGCAGACGGACCGGCAGCTACGCCAGGCACTGAACGTGCTGAAAGGCGGGCGCATACTCCAAAGCAAGATCAATTAGCTATTCGCTGACTCGTTTTAGATGACCGTCCGGACCGGCGCGCTGCGCCTCGGGCTGTCATCGCTACTGCTGTTCTGCACCACCGCGTGGAGCGATCCCGCCACCCTCATCGAAACGTCGCATTACGCCCCGCGTATCGCGATCATCATCGACGACCTCGGCAACCTGATGAAGAACGGCGATCGGATCGTCGCGCTCGACGCGCCGGTCGCCTGCTCGATATTGCCGCACACACCCTACGCGGTGCGCATCGCCAAACGCGCCCATGCGGCCGGCAAGGAAGTCATGCTGCACTTGCCGCTGCAACCCATGGAGGAATTCGAGGTGGTGTCGGCCGGGATGATCCAGATCGATACCACCCGCTCCGAGATGCGACGGATACTCGATTTCGATCTCGCGTCGCTGCCCCATGTTTCCGGCGTCAACAATCATCAAGGCAGTCTGCTGACCCGGCATCCCGGGCACATGAACTGGCTCATGTCGGAGTTAAGCAGCCGCGGTGACCTGTTCTTCGTCGACAGCTATACAACCAAAGCGAGCGTCGCCTTGCGCATGGCCCGCGAGCACGACGTGCCGTCGACGCGCAGGGACGTGTTTCTCGATCATACGCAGACGACCGCGGCGATCGATGTGCAGTTCAGGCGGCTCAAGGATCTTGCCAGGTCGCGCGGCGTCGCGGTCGGGATCGGACATCCCCATACGTTAACGGTCGAATACCTGGAGCGGGCGTTACCGAAGCTTCGCGCCGAAGGCTTCGAGCTGGTATCGGTCAGCGAAGCGATCGCACTGGAGAGCCAGCCGATCGTGCAGGCGGCCACGTTCGACGCGCGGTCTCTTGGCCACTAATTACTTCGCGCAGATCATGATCGTCGGCGCCGGCGGGTTCGTCGGTTCGGCATTGCGTTTCGTCGTCAGCGGCTGGACGCAGCGGCTCGCAGCGACGGGCGGATTCCCGTTCGGCACGCTGGCGGTCAACGTCGTCGGTTGCCTGCTGATCGGGTTGCTGGGCGGCCTGGCCGAATACCGGCAGGTGCTGGAGCCGGGTCAGCGACTGTTCCTGATGGTCGGCATACTCGGTGGATTTACGACGTTCTCGACGTTCGCTTTCGAGACGTTGTCGCTGGCGCAGGATGCGGAATTCGCCAAAGCCATCATCAATACCCTGCTGCAAGTCGTGCTCGGCTTCGCCGCCGCGTTCGTCGGCATGGCCGCGGCCCGAAGTCTCTGAGGAGCGAATTGATGGCCGAATACACCGATGCCAAACTGCTGAGAATCTTCGTCGGCGAGCTCGATACCCATGCGGGCCAGCCGCTGTATCAATGGTTGATCGAGGAATCCCGGCGCCAGGGCATGGCGGGCGCGACCGCGCTGCGTGGCCTCGAGGGCTTCGGCGTGCATAACCAGGTGCATACGGCGAAGGTGCTGGAGCTGTCCGTCGATCTGCCGGTCATCGTCGAGATCATCGACACCGACGAACGCATCGAACAGTTCATGGACACCGTCGACGCGGCCATCTCGGAGGGACTGGCGACGGTCGAGCGCGTCAAGGCCAGGTTCTATCGCGGCAATTCCTGAAGGAGCTGAGATTTCTCCCACTGCCGCAGGAAACCGATCACGAGCGCGCCGATTACCATACAGAACGTGTCCGCCGCCGCGAAGCCCATCAACGGCCATAAAGTCACGTTGCCATATCCCGAGATGAACGTATACGTGCCATAGAATGCGGCGGCGCTGACGAGCACCGCTATCAGGGTTGCCCGCGCTGCCCACGATGCCGGCTTGACCATGAACTCCTGAAAGATGGCGATGACCAGCAACGGCACCATGAAGCCGAAAGTCAGCTTGATGATGCTGACCCCGCTGGCCGCGTCGTCGCCGGCCCGCATGAACCCGCCCAGTTGTGGCGCGGCCCAGTCGTTCAGCAAGAACTCCGCGATACCCCAGTTCATCATGCTCGCGACCACATAACCGACGACAAAAGTCAGAATGAAACTTCTCATGCCAGTGCCTCCCGCAGCATCGCCGCATGTTTCTCGAGTACTTCCGTGGATGCCATGCCGCGTCCGTGGCCGCCCGGCTTCCTGCCGGCGTAGATTGGAACGATGTGCATGTGAATGTGGAACACGGTCTGGCCCGCCGCTTCGCCGTTGAATTGCTGCAGCCGAATGCCATCCGGCTCGAATGCTGTTTGTACCCCGCGAGCGACGTGCTGGACGGCGACGATCAATTCGCGCGCGGCGTCGGCATCGAGATCGAACAGGTTCTCGGCCGGGTACTTCGGCAGTACCAGCGTATGCCCGTCGGTTTGCGGCATAACGTCCATGAACGCCAGGGCGTGCTCGTTCTCGTAGACGGTGTGCGCGGGCAGCTCGCCGCGTAGAATCTTCGCGAAGATATTCTCGTTGTCGTAAGCCATCGTTTGCCCTTCGTGATTCGGCGGTGGGGTCGTTTACGATAGGCTGCGCGGCGAGACGTTACAAGACAAGACAACCGGGAGAACAGCGGTGGACGAAGAACGCGGGCGGCCGGATGCGAACAACTGTTTTGTCTGCGGGCCGACGAATCCGGTCGGTCTGCAGATCGATTTCCGCATGGATGGTGACATGTGCCGGGCGACGTTCACGCCGGGCGAGAACCACGTCGGTTACGACACCATGTTGCACGGCGGGATCATGTTCAGTGCGCTGGACGACGTCATGGCGAACTGGCTGTTCCTGCAGGGCATTCGCGGCCATACCGCCAAGTGCGAGATTCGCTATCGCAAGCCGGTGCCGGTCGGGATTCCGCTGGAGCTCGAGGGGCGTCTGGTCAGGCGCAAGGGCAAGCTAGCGATGTTGACGGGCAGACTCACCCGTACCGACGACTCGACCGACGTCGCCGACGCGCAGGCCAGTTTCATGATCGTGGATCCCGGTTCGTCGGGCTGACGGTTACGTCCGGTCGACGCCGCCTGATCCGGCGAATCGCTCCCGCAGGAAGTCTTCCAGCTTCGCCAGCCGCAGCGGGTCGATCAGGCGCTCGCACGCCGCCTTGTCTTCGACGTGCATTGCGAAGCAGTTACCTGCCATCAGGTTCTTGTTGATCTGCGCCGGATAACGGAAGGCCGGTTTCAGGCCGACGATCACGTAGTCGAAAAACGCGTTCT